>CALWKP010000103.1 GCA_944381295.1 uncultured Clostridia bacterium
ATTGGTGCATTTGATTTTGAGGAAGCAAGGGAGCAATCCCACGCAGCCCAAAAAGAAAAGAAAACCGGCGTAGCCTAAACTACGCCGATTCTCTCACATAAATGTTTTCTTACGTCACCGCCCCTCACTGGCGGATGTTTTTATGTTTCCTTTAAATATGGGGAATTTTCCGGTGAAAGGAATGGTCGTTTTTTTACAGATATGCAGGAAAGCGCTCTGAAAGCACTTGTTTCTGGAATACCAAATCTAGAATTGCAATTGCAGTTCAATACTCAAGATGTTCGCCCCAATAGAAAAGACGAACGATGGTTGAATGCTTTTTTGATTAAGCAATAGTACTTTTTGGATAAACTCTCACAACTTTCGAAAACAAGTTGTGAGAGTTGTTTTGGTGTTGACAGAAAGAAGGCATAGTCCATTTTTACTCTGGGTTTCCAATAGGGGTGAGCAACATCCCTGCTGGTACACGATTTTCCGTAGAAAAGTCCAGAAGATGTGGGATATTTTTGGGGAGATACCGGGCGTGGGGGAGAAAGACACCCTGCGTCCGGCGTTTTTGTTTTTATTTATAATAATTCTGGAAAGTTTCTTGACAAATTCATCTACATCATGTAGACTGTAATTACTCTACATAGTGTAGATGAAAGGAGGGCGCCTATGCCTACAATGGGAGTGTTGGAATCCCGTTTTGCGGATATCATTTGGAACCATGAGCCGATAGCCTCCAGAGACCTTATTAAAATGGCAGAGAAGGAGTTGAATTGGAAATCAACAACTTCCTATACGGTTCTGAAAAGATTATGCGAACGGGGAATCTTTCAGCTTCAGGACAAAACGGTTACTTCCCTGATCTCCCGGGAAGAGTTCTATGGGATGAAAAGTGAGCAGTTCGTAGAGGAAACCTTTGACGGTTCTCTGCCAGCGTTTATCACTGCTTTTGGAAGACGGAAAAAATTATCGGAGGAAGAAGTCGAAGAACTGAAAAAACTCATCGATGGGTTACGGAGGTGATTCTGTGTTCTTCTATTCGTTTTTGCCAAAGCTGCTGAATATGAGCCTTACGGCAAGTGTGGTTATCATGTTTGTGCTGTTGCTGCGTCTCCTGCTCAAAAAGTCTCCAAAAGTGATTTCCTATGCACTTTGGGGTATTGTTCTTTTCCGACTCCTTTGCCCGGTCTCTATGGAATCTTCCTTTTCGCTGTTTGGCCTGCTGGATTCCCCGGTAACGACAAGTGGCACCATAACTAGTAGCATAGAATATCTTCCAACCGATATGGTCCTCACCGGTTATCCGTTGTCTGTTCTTCCGGCTACGGGCAATGAAGAGGCGATCAGCGATCTTCTGCCGCAAGGAGCGGAACAGCTGGCCGCAGTTCCGCAGGAGACACCGATCGTGATTGCTGGCTATGTCTGGATAGCAGGAACTCTGGCTATGGGAATCTATGCAGCAGCATCTTATGTGCGGCTTCGCAGAAAGCTGGTTACGGCTTCGCTCCTCCGGGACAAGATCTATCTGGCGGACGAGATTGCCTCTCCGTTTGTCTTGGGCTTGCTGCGGCCGAAAATTTATCTTCCCTCTTCTTTGCGGGAGGAAGAGCGTCCTTATATTGTAATGCATGAACAGCACCACATCCGAAGACTCGACCATATCATCAAAGTATTAGCGTTTGCCGCACTGTGTATTCATTGGTTTAACCCATTGGTGTGGGTTGCTTTTATTATGGCAAACAGAGATATGGAAATGAGCTGTGACGAGGCTGTTGTTAAGAAAATGGGGACTGGTATTCTGGCGGATTATGCAGCATCTCTGTTAAGCCTTGCCACCGGAAAACAGATGATTACCGGGATCCCCCTTGCCTTTGGAGAAGGAGATACCAAGGGTCGCATCCGCAATCTGGCAAATTGGAAAAAGCCGGCCTTTTGGGTGGTTATGGTGGGAGTTGTAATCTGTATCGTGACTGCGGTCTGTCTATTGACCAATCCAACTGCGCCTGTGGATGCACAGCTGGCGGCTTTCCTTGACTGTCAGATTGCCGCGCACCATCAATCAGAGCGGAGTGATGATAACTTCTGTTGCCTGGATTGGGAAGTGATGGGTGCAGAAAAGCAGGACAATCAGGTGACAATGTACCTGTGGGTACTTTACAGAGAATACAGCGATTTTTCCACAGTGGAAACTGGCGCGCACATTCCCACGGTTATCACGGCAGAGAAGCAAGATGGGGGATATTCGTTACTGGAATACTGGGAGCCTCGGGATGGAAACTACTATGCCGAGGATATTCGGGACAAGTTCCCGTGGAGGTTATGGAGCAAGGCGCTCGATTCCCAACGGTATATTGAAACGCAGTCTGTAAAACTGGAAAAGCTGGCACAGGAACACTTTGACGAGTCCAAACCCTCTGTTGTTACGGAGTGGATTGACTATTATAACGGAGATATGCAGTGGGATGGACGTCAGGAAATTAGCCTGGATGCCTTCCCAGGTGTGACGTTTCGCTGGACGCCGGAAAAAGTGGAGGCTATCGTCGATGATGAAATTATCCCCCTCTATACCGGTATGCCGGTCTGGGATGTGTTTTTTAGTGATCTCACCGGCGACGGCTTGCCGGAACTCTGCTCGACTATAACCATCGGTTCCGGCATAGGGGATAACCGCGTCATCATTTACGATTACGCCAATGGCGCCAGTTACAGCTTGGAAGATCGCATGCAGTATGATTATAGCCTTTCTGCGCAGAATGACCGGCTCATCGTAACCAAACAAGCCTTTAGCAACGATAAAAGCGGGAAAGTTGTTGAGCGGGGGTACCTGACTTTTTTGAATGGTACCATCCAAATCGTTCCGTTTGAAACGAATCCCACAGAGCTCATCACCGGAACGAGCTATGTCTCTAACGAGTGCATCTATCTGAACCCCCTTAGTTCTTATGGGGCAATGAATGGCGATTCTGGCTATATCTACCGTATTGGAGAAGATTCTTTTGAAATCGTGGCACGCGGCAGCGGAGTGAGGGAAACGATAAAAGTCCCCCGGTGGGAATGGCAGGTTTTTCCCTATACAAATGAGGAATGGAAGGCCCTGTTTCAACCTGATAGTTTTGCTGTGGAAAATATCCGCGACTTATACGATGAGACTTTGTATCAACCGCTGACCGATCTGCTGTTCCTGCTACGAATAGATGAGGACCTCTGGCTTGTAGAGCTGAAAAACAATGAGGAGATGGGAACCTACCTTTGGAGCATTTATCGTCTGGTGCCAGAGGACGCAGTAGATGTTGCTTCCTAGGGATATGGAAGGTTTTGTTCCAACCCAGAATAATCTACAATTCTGCATGTCCCATTGCCTCAATAGTTTTGGATTGCTTTTGACGGATACCACCATTTTATACAAATTTCCATAGCAGATGAGAATGTCGGTTTTTATCCTTTTCCTTTATTGGCTCTAATGATGGAGAAAAAGCGCTGCAATTTTCTATCCTGTCACGGGAAGAAAGCTGCAGCGCCTTTTGTTTGGAAAAGGAAAATCAAAGACCTTTTTACAGGCTGAGAATCATGCCAGAAAACTATGGAAGTCTCCAAGGATGGTATTTCCTGACAGTTTAAAGGGGTTGAAAGCCTTGTTCAGACAGATGAGAATTTAACCTTTGGAAATATCCACAAAAGGAAGTTCTGTCATGCGCAGATTGGTGCATCCATACGGGAGGAATTTCCGGGAGGATACATTCCCGCTGGCGATTCGTGATTCTGGGAGCGGTGCGGCGCAACCGTCTGAACTTGACCATTCTACGGGTGCACACGGAACGGTTAATACAACCGGAGCGCCTTGCGGCGAGAATGGCATCTCTGAGATAGGACGTTCTTCAACGGAAATGTCTGTACCGGCAAAACCAAACGCCCAAGGAGTAGTGGGACGGATTTCGTAATCGCAGTGAGGAAACTCACGTCCGGGGATATCTTGATGAATTTGTGTCCACTGTTCTCCGATAGCGAGGGAGTAAACCAGTGGACCTCTGCGGAGAGCGGCGAGACCTCCGGGGCGGCCTTCAAATTTAGGAGCCGCAGTGAAAACAAGATGCAGGATGGTTTCACCTTCCCAACTGCGCGAGAGGGAAAAACGTTCCTCTTCTCCCAATGCCAGACATTCCCTGTCGTAGGTCAGACGGGCGGATTCCGCCCATGCAGGAATGTGAAGAATCAGGGTAAATTCCGCTTTCTTCTCGGTGCGAAGGGCAATATCCGCTTCCAGCCGGAACGGATAGGAGCCGGATACTTCAATTTCCACAGGGACGCCCTGGAAAGAGGTGTTCACCCGGTTTGGCGCATAAGAGGCAATATAAACGCTGTCGTTTCCGCGGAACATCGTGGAAAGCGCAAATTTCGGCCATCCCTGATGCATGTTGGAGGTGCAGCAGCCATAATTGGGTTCCAATCCGAACAGATTGGATTCCGGACCGTTGGTGCCATAAGGCGGATGGTCCATGCAGACGCAGGAGATCTGATTGACCTGCTGGTCGTACTGGTGGGACCACATATCCGGGCTGATCGTAGCGGGAAGAGCGTTAAATGCCAACAGTTCCAAACGATCGATATACTTTCCTTTCCCAGATGCAGAGGCAAGATGTTCCATAGAATACATCATTTCCGTCACAGCGCATAATTCGGTCCCATGGATCGGGCTTTTCCCGTTCAGACATTCGTCCGCGGTATAGATTCCGGTCACGGTTCCGTGATAGCGGTCTAACAGCTCCAGCATACGATCTGCCGCAGAAAATTCTTTCCGATCTCCTGTGACACGGTACAAGAGAGCGGATGCTTTTAGTGCCATGGCCAGATTGACCCCATGGCTCATCTGGCTCCAGCGTCCTTTGCGGTCAGGTAAAAAAAAAAAAAAATCAGAAAATGCTTC
>CALWKP010000104.1 GCA_944381295.1 uncultured Clostridia bacterium
AAAGATGGCTATGAGCAAATTGCAGCCCTCTTCCTGGAAACTGCCAACAATGAAAAAGAGCATGCAAAAATCTGGTTCAAACTGCTTCATGGCGGAACCATTGCGGATACTGCCGAAAATTTGAAAGACGCTGCCGCCGGCGAAAATTACGAATGGACCGATATGTACGCGACATTCGCTAAGGAAGCCAAAGAAGAAGGTTTCGATCATATCGCTTATCTGTTTGAAGCTGTCGGGAAAATTGAAAAAGAACATGAACAGCGGTATCTTGCCCTGCTCAAAAATATCGAAGACGGCCTGGTATTCTCTCGTGATGGCGATACCATTTGGCAGTGCTCCAATTGCGGACACATTGTTGTTGGCAAGAAAGCTCCTGAAATCTGCCCTGTATGTGCCCATCCTCAGGCATATTTCCAGATCAAAGCCGAAAATTATTAATCCTCATTCAACCTCTTTCGGGTCCTGTACACTCGTACAGGACCTTTGTTCTAGTCAATTGGCAACATTGCCAAGCTTTCTTCAAAAGAAAAAAATTCCTGAGTGCTCAAAATGCGCCCTGTCCGTTCATGGATCTCCGTCAGCGTACTTTTTTGCCGATATTCTCGCGGTGTACATCCATATCGTTCCCGAAAGGCACGGTTCATATATTTCACATCGGAAAATCCGCTTTCCATACTGATATCCAATAACTTGTGGTCTGTAAAACGCAAAAGATGCCGGGCTTTTTCACAACGCAGTCCTGCCAAATATTCTTGAAACGATACCTGAAAATGATCTTTGAAAAAGTGTGACAGATAGGATACTGTCAACCCTTCCTCACGTGCTAGCTCAGACAGCAATAACTTTTCCTGAAAGTGCGTTTCCAAATACCGCAACAATTTGTTTACCCTTTCATTGCATAAAGCTTGTTTTTGTGCCTCCGTCCCCGGTTCTCTCGGCAGATATTTTACCATGTCGCGCAACAGCAAGTTTAATAATCCCATACAGCCAAATTCAAAGCCTGGTCCCTGTGCAAAATATCCGCGGGCCAGTTCCAAAATCTTTTTTCGGAATTCTCCCCGTTCACGTTCCGGAAAACACTGGTTTCCTATGCAGAAGGTAAATTCCATGTCCGATAACGCCGGATAATATTCCCGGCAAAATCCTGTCTGTGCTTGAACTGTGAGAAACAATACCCCCTCTTTTCCGTAAGAACGGATTTCATGCGGCTGACAGGAATTAAATACCACAAAATCGTCCTTTTTTAAAATCAGTTCCTGGTTTCTGGATGTAACTACCGCTTCTCCGCTTAATACATAACAGCATTCTAAATCGCTGTGGACATGAGGCTCCCGATACAGCAGATTCACTAAAAACACTTGCAATCCGCTCACTGATTTATGCGGCACGATTTCAAATTCATCCCCCATAAGACAGCCCTCCTTTATGTCCATAATTTTCTCCATTATATTTCCAGACGATTTCCCCGTCAACAAAAAAGCTAATTTGTCGTTTTTTTGCCGCAAACTTGTAGCCGCGGACGCTCCTGTTTCTGACGTATAATGATGGTACCAAATGATTCCAGGAGGTACCTGTTATGAGCCGCTTCAAATTTTCTGTCGGTCCGTGGAACGTCCATGAAGGTTCCGATTCTTATGGGCCGGCAACTCGCAAAGAAATATCCATGGAAGAAAAGATTCAGAAATTTGCCGAAATGGGATTTTCTGCTATCCAATTTCATGATGACGACGCTGTTCCCGAAATCAACCGGTATTCGGAGACGGAAATCCGGCAAAAAGCACGGGAACGCAAACAGCTTTTGGACAAATACGGACTTGCTGCGGAATTTGTTGCTCCCCGTTTATGGATGGACCCACATACCGTTGACGGAGGGTTTATGAGCACGAATCCTGATGACCGGGAATATGCCATGTGGCGAGCATTCCGTTCTATCGACATTGCCCGCGAGATGGGAACCGATCTGGTTGTATTATGGTTGGCCAGAGAAGGAACCCTATGCGCAGAATCCAAATCTCCGGTCTGGGCAACAAAAATGTTGATCGAATCAATCAACCGTATGCTGGAATATGACCCCGGAATCCGTATCTGTATTGAACCGAAACCTAATGAACCCATCGATCGCAGTATTTGTGGTACTATGGGCCATGTTATGGCAATTTCTGCTGCAACGATCGATCCTTCTCGGGTTGGCGGCAACTTGGAAAGTGCTCATGCCATTCTTGCTGGTCTGGACCCTGCCCATGAAATCGGATTTGCTATGGCAATGGGAAAATTGATGACGGTCCATTTGAATGATCAGAATGGTATCAAATTCGATCAGGATAAATCCTTCGGTGTGGAAAATCTTCGTATGGCCTTCAATCAGGTAAAAGTTCTCAAGGAAAATGGATATGGCGATCACGGAGAATATGTCGGGTTGGACGTCAAAGCCATGCGTACCACCAGGGATGAAGATAGCTATCAGCATTTGAAAAACAGCCTGGAAATCTTTCAAGCTCTCGAAGAAAAAGTCGATCGGTTTGATTATGAGTTCCAGAAAAAATGTGTTGAAACCAGGAATTTTGAAGCTCTTGAATTATATGTCATGAAATTACTGATGGGGATCGTATGATCCCCTTTCGGTGTTTTCCTGGAAAGTGAGGAAACGACATGAATCATCCTAAAGCAGTAGTCGCTGGTCACATTTGTCTGGATATTACGCCTGTCTTTCCGGAAGGCAAATCCGCCCGATGGGAAGACATCTTTAAACCCGGAAACCTTTTGAACGTTGGTAAAGCAGAATTACATACCGGAGGTGCCGTAGCAAATACCGGACTTGCGATGCGCCTGCTCGGATGTGAAGTCAGCCTGATGGGAAAAGTAGGACGTGACGCTTTCGGTTCAATGATTCGAGACCTTTTGGAAGAACACGGTGGTTCTGACGGTCTGATCGAGGACGAAGCTTCTGAAACTTCTTACAGCATTGTGCTTGCCCCTCCGGGTATGGACAGGATTTTTCTGCATCATCCGGGGGCGAATGATACCTTTTCCCCACAGGACCTTCCGGAAAAGGAACTGCAAGGGGCTAACTGGTTCCATTTTGGATATCCGCCGCTCATGAAGCAGCTTTATCTCAACAACGGGGAAGGACTTGCCGAAATTTTCCGGAAAGCAAAGGCCGCCGGACTGCCTACATCGCTCGACATGGCGGGGGTAGACCCGGAATCGGAAGCAGGACATCAGGATTGGACGGCAATTCTCCGACGAGTATTGCCGTATGTCGATTTCTTTGTACCGAGCTTTGAAGAGCTCTGTTTCATGGCGGACCCACAAAAATACCACAGTTTATTGGCACGCGCCGCAGGACAGGACATTACCTCCTGCCTGTCACTGCATCGGGATATTGAACCCCTTGCTGACCGGGTTATGGAGCTTGGTGCAAAAAATTTGTTGATCAAATGCGGCGCTCCTGGTTTTTATTACCGCACCGGGGATGCTTCTGCCTTGCAGGACATCGCGGCGGGTACCGGAAAATCTATGGACGGCTGGCAGATGCAAAGCGGCTTTGAGCGCAGTTACCGCCCGAAAAAAATACTTTCCGGTACAGGTGCAGGGGATACTACAATTGCAGCATTTTTATCCTCGCTGCTGCAAGGATATCCGTTGGATACCTGCTGTAAACTGGCAGCTGCAACCGGTTCCAGCTGCGTGGAAGCTTACGATGCACTCAGCGGGCTACTGCCTCTCGAGCAGCAATGGGAACGTATTCAGGGCGGGATGGGAAAACAGGACCTGCTTCAGGAATAGAAAAAAGGGCAATCTGCCGAAAAGAAGAAAAGGAAGGTAAAAACATATGCTTGCAAATCTGAACGATGTACTGGTTCCAGCAAGCCACGGAAAATATGCGGTAGGGTTGTTTAATACTGTCAACCTGGAACTCGCACGTGGCGTTTTGAGCGCTGCGGAAGAACTGAAATCCCCAGTAATTATCGGGACAGCGGATATTCTGCTGCCATTTGGTCCAATGGAGGAACTTTCCTGGCTGCTGCTGCCGATGGCGAAACGTGCGCAGGTACCGGTGGTGGTACACCTCGACCATGGCCTGTCCTACGAAAGCTGCGTCCAGGCTCTGGAACTGGGATTCAGCTCTGTGATGTATGACTGTTCCACAGACCCCTATGACGAAAATGTACGAAAAGTTCGTGAAATGGCGGAACTGGCCCATTCCCGGGGAGCGACGATCGAAGCGGAACTCGGCCATGTCGGGGATAATTTTGGGCCTGGAGCTTCAGAAAATCCGGAAGCTTTCTACACCTCACCGGAACAGGCAAAAGATTTTGTAGAAAAGACCGGTGTCGATGCTCTGGCGGTAGCGGTAGGGACTGCACACGGCGCTTACCGGTTTCCTCCTAAACTGGATTTCCCGCGAATCAGCGAGATCGCTGCAGCAACCGGGATTCCGCTGGTCCTTCACGGCGGGTCCGGGTTGACGGAATCCGATTTTCGCGAAGCTGTTCGTCGTGGGATCGCCAAGATCAATATTTTCACCGATATCAACGTAGCCGGAGCGGACGCTGCCGCACATTTCTACCGGGAAGGTCTGGGCCTGACCGACCTGATTCCAGGAGAAGTCCAGGCGATCAAGGAAGAGGTCGAGAAGAAAATGCGCCTTTTCGGCAGCGACGGAAAAGCCTGAAGTTTTGGGGATTCCGCATCGTTTTCTGCCTACAGGAAAAGGGTTGGAGACTTGCCGTCCCTGCATTTTCTAGCTTTCTTTGAAACGGGCAGCTTCTAAAAGGAGCGCTGCCCTTTTCTGCCCCTTTTCCCCAGTATAGCATGGAATTTCTTTTTCTAAGACCAGGATAACTTTTCCCCTTGACGGTATATCTGCCGCCGCTTGACAAATCCGGATTCTGCGTCTATACTGAAACTATCAAAAACAAAGGCTCCTGTAACTGACGGACATCGAGGTGGGTCACCACCGGGGAACAGGAAGCTTCCATTATGCCGACCGTCTGGGCAGCACCACAAATCGTGGTGCTGCCTGTTTTGTTTTGCGGGGACGCAGGCAGGGCAGGCAGCGCCGGGAACAGAAAGGGGAATTTCCATGTACAAACAATGGGACGGCTGGAAACCGGGCGCCTGGCAGGACACGATCGACGTGAGGGATTTTATTCAAAAGAATTATACTCCTTATCTGGGCGGGGAGGATTTTCTGATCCCCGCGACGGAACGTACCCGAAAGCTGATGGACCGGCTCCAGGAACTTTTCCGAAAGGAGCGGGAAAACGGCGGCGTGCTGGAGGTGGACACCAGCTGTGCGTCCTCGCTGCTGACCTATCCGGCAGGGTATCTGGATAAGGAACAGGAACTGATCGTCGGCTTGCAGACCGGCGCTCCGCTGCGCCGGGGCGTCAACCCGTTCGGCGGCATCCGCATGGCACGGCAGGCCTGTGAAGCTTACGGCTACAAGCTTTCCGACACGGTAGAGG
>CALWKP010000105.1 GCA_944381295.1 uncultured Clostridia bacterium
AAACGGCTCCGGAATATCTTTTCCTGGGGTTTTAAGCTTATCGATTCTCACAAGATTATAGCGTCCTTCGGCGGAAAAGGTTTTTGTCTTTGTCAGGTCCATTAATTTTGGCCGGAACATTTATGACGCCTCCCAATCAGAAAACTATTTTTTAAATTTAATTTATAAATTCTTTTATTTATACTATAATCAAATCAGAAAAAAATTTCAAGTCTTTTTTATAAAATCATTCCTAAAACGTTTTTCGGGAGGTGAATGCTATTGAGGAAGCTCACAGGAAAAAATTCTCAGGATATCAAAGCCCTCAACCGCGGACTCGTCTTAAAGCTTATTTCTACGGAAGGTCCTATTTCCCGTGGGAATATTGCCGCACGTACCGGGCTTACCAAAATGACTGCCACCAACATCATTACCGAATTGCTTGAAAACGGCGTCGTCCAGGAAATTAAAGACCCCACCCCATCAGCTTCCCCGGGAAGAATCCCTTATCTTGTCGAAATCGCTCCTACTTCTCCGGTCGTCTGCGGCGTGCTGCTGGACCGCGTTGGATGCCGGGTCCATCTTTCCGACTACAAAGCAAATATTTTAGCAGAAAAAAGCAGCCTTTATCCGGAAACCTGTTCCGCCCAGACACTTCTTGATCTGGTGCTGGATCTTTTTACGCAGTTACAGCAAAAATGTCCGCGAAATATTATGGGAATCGGGATTTCTGCACCCGGACCCCTGAGTTCTGTGACCGGTTCGATCTTGAACCCGCCCAATTTCTATGGAATCCGCGATTTCCCGATTGCTCCGCTTGTCCAGGAACGTACCGGGTATCCGTGTATTCTGATGCACGATGCCAACGCAGGCGCTTTGGCGGAGCGTCTCTATGGAAACGGAAAAAGCCTGTCCGGGTTTGTCTATCTTCAATTCCATCATGGGATTGGCGCGGGCCTGATTACCGATGGTCTCCTGGCAGAAGGGAGCATGGGGCTTGCCGGAGAAATCGGCCATACTTCCATCAACTTTGACGGCCCGGAATGTGCTTGCGGAAATACCGGATGTCTGGAACTTTATGCGAATGCCGACCACGTAGAAAAACTTGCGGCATCCCTACTGCAGCAAAATCCGTCCGGAATTCTTGCAGAAAGCGGAACTGCTCCGGGTTGGGAAGAAATCGTCGCGGCGGCAAATCGTGGAGATGCTATCGCGGTGCAAGCTCTGGAACCTTTTTGCCGGTATGTATCCCTCGCATTGACCAATTATCTGAATCTTACCGACTGCCATACGGTACTTCTTTCCTATGTCGGTGAGAATCGTGATGGGATGATTGAACAATCCCTGGAACAACAGATCAATCAAAAACTGCTGGCTTCCGAATACCGGCATATTCGGGTACGTCATGCCTGTTTTGGCAGCAGTGCCCCGGTAGTAGGGGCAGCCGCAGCAGTTACCAACGACATTTTCTCTGGAAAATTACCAATTTATGAAAAGAAAGGAAGTCCAGAATGATCGATACGATTCAAAATGAAGCTCTTACCGTAAAAATCTCAACCCTTGGTGGGGAGCTGCAATCCATTTGCACTGCCGACGGCAAAGAATATCTCTGGCAGGGAGACCCTACTTATTGGGCAGACCGTTCCCCCATTCTGTTTCCCTATGTAGGACGGTTTACCAACGGCTGCTACACGCTGGACGGTGAAACCTATCCGATGAAGATTCACGGATTTTTCAGTGAACAGGAATTATCTGTTGCGGAATCTTCTGACCAAAGTATCACTTTCCTGCTCCAAAGCAGCGACAAAACACGCGCCATCTATCCGCGCGATTTTGTTTTTCTCCTGCAATACCGCCTGGAAGCAAACACCGTTGTCGTATCGTTCCGGGTCATCAACCAGGATGACCGTGAATTACATTTTGGTATCGGTGGGCATCCAGGATTCCAGGTTCCGTTAGATGAAGGTTTGAAATTTGATGATTACCAATTGGAATTTTCCGAGCCGGCAGAACCTGTTTCGATTGGATTTTCTCCCACTTGTTATTTGGAAGGTCCCGACACTCCATTCCCTCTGGAGGATGGCATCCGTCTGCCATTACATCATCATTTATTCGATCATGATGCGATCGTTCTCAAAGGAATGGCGCGTTCTGTCACGCTGAAATCCCCCAAAGGTTCTCGGTTCGTCACAGTGACCTATCCAAACATGGATTATCTTGGATTGTGGCACTGTCCGCGCACGGAAGCACCCTATGTGTGCATCGAGCCGTGGAGTTCGCTGCCCTCCCGACAGGATGTTGTCGAAGCTCTGGAGACCCACCCAAGCATCTTACATTTGGGGCCAAAGGGAGTTTACACCAACGCTTGGAGCATCACTCTGGGATAACAAGATTCCTGCAGCGGGCAGGCCGTGTGTAAAGTGCTGCCGAAAAAAGTACTTTGCAGGTTCCCAAAACATAAAGATGGCGCATTCCGGCTGGCAAAGCCCCCCGCCGCCTCCGTGTGGCAGTCGGCGTAGGGGAGATAGGGCTTGACGTCATAGATGGGGGTGCCGTCCATCAGATCGGCCCCCCGCACCAGCAGCACCGG
>CALWKP010000106.1 GCA_944381295.1 uncultured Clostridia bacterium
TACCCTGGTACTAAAAACCGATACCATGAAAACCTATAAGATCGAATTTTTCGGGAGACAGCAGAAACGAATCCATGATGTGATGGAATGGGTTCGGCTGAAAAGTCCGCACTTGCAATGAGAGTGGAGAGAAAAGTAGAAAGGCGCTTCCCAACGGAGAAAACCATGGGAAAGCGCCTTTTTTATTTTTTGCTGAAGCCTTCACTTTTGTTGACAAAGCCCTTGAACACCGTTAGGAACATGATCTTGATGTCCAGGAAAAATGTCCAGTTTTCGATATAGAACAGATCACATTTGATCCGTTCTTCAATAGAGGTGTCACCGCGCCAGCCGTTTACCTGGGCCCATCCGGTGATTCCCGGACGTACCAAATGTTTCAGCATATAAAGCGGAATTTCTTCCTTGAATTTTTCTACAAAAAACGGGCGTTCCGGACGCGGTCCCACCAGGCTCATGTCGCCGCGCAGCACGTTGACTAGCTGTGGAAGTTCGTCAATGCTGAATTTCCGGATGAATTCGCCGAAGCGTGTGCGCCGGTCATCTTGGCTGGTGCCCCAGGTAGTCAGGTCGCTGCCGTCTGACTGTACGCCCATGGAACGGAATTTGTACATTAGGAACCCTTTGCGCCCACGCCCGACACGTTCCTGCTTGTAGATGACAGGCCCGGGGGAAGAAAGCTTGACGCCGATAGCTGTTGCCAGAAAGACCGGCGACAGGATCAGCAGCGCCAGGAGCGAACAAACGATGTCGAACGCGCGTTTCAGAAAGGCGTTGGCAAAATTGTCGAGAGGGATTCTGCGGAGATTGATGAGAGGGAGCCCTTCCAGCTCGTCGATAAACGGGCGCGTGGGAAGATATTTTGTGTAGAAGGGGAGCAGGCTGGATTTCACGCCTTCCTTTTCGCAGGTATCGATGACCCATCCTAGCCGGGAAATCTGCTTGTCATCCAGCGAAATTACCACCTCTTCTACCCGGTGGGAATTGAGCAGTTCGGGAAGGCTGTCCAGCGTGCCGAGATATTCCGGAGCATCATCTTGGGAAAGGGAAACCGTATTCAGATATCCGCAGATTTTGTACCCAAGATTCTTGTTGGAACGGATTTTCTTGCAGAATTCCTCGGAGACATCGTTCCATCCAACCAGAAGCAGCCGTTTGATATGGTACCCTTTTTTGCGCAGGTAGCGGAGAAAATTGCGCATTCCAAGGCGTTCCAGGGCACAAAACACGGTGTTGAGCACGGCGAAAATAGCAATGACCATTCTGGATACATGCACTTCTTTGACAAGGAACAGGTACACCAGGATAAACACAACACCGACAGCATTGGCTTTCATATTTTTGGATACTTCAGAAATGATGGATTTATAACGGAATGCGTCGTGCATGCCAAAATAATGGTAGAGCAGGAAGTATACCGGAATCAGCAGACCGGTCAGACGAAGGTAATAGGGCAGAGTAATATACCCGGTGCCGTCATAACGGTGGAAGTGCAGGAAATACGCCAAAACCATGGAAATCAGGACGGTAACGGCATCCACGATCACCAGGATGGCGGTATACATATTCTTGCTTTCTTTAATCATAACAACGCTCCATAAAAATCGTGCAGGACCTGGGGGAACACAGCAGAAATTCCATAGGAGGAAACTTGCCGCATCCCTTCGGTTCCCATTTTGTTCCGCAGTTTGGAACTTGCATAGAGTTGTTTCAGGGTTTGCGCAAGACCGGCAGGGTCGCCGGATTCATACAGCAGACCGGTATCCCCAGGAGAGACAAGGTCTTCGTGGCCTTTGACGCGGCTTGCCACAACGGGTACGCCGCACGCCATCGCTTCCATGACGTTAAAGGGGAGTCCTTCGCTCCGGCTGGATGCCGCGGCAATATCACAGAGCGGGTACCAGTCCTGCATGTTGGAGAGATGCCCGGGAAACCGGACACGGTCAGAAATGCCCAATTCTTTTGCAAGACTGCGGCAATGTTCCCAAAGCGTACCTTCTCCAGCCAAAACGAGGAGAAGTTCTGGACATTCGGGAAGGGAGAGAGAAAAACCGCGCAGAAGTTCTTCCTGATTTTTGCGATGAGAGAATTCCGCGGCGTAAAGGATTATCGTATCTGTTTCTGAAAAGCCTGCGGCTGTGCGGGCGTTTTGACGTTGTTCCTCGGAAAAGGGATGATAGCGCTGGAGATCGACGCCAAGGCCGGGGACCTTACAAAGCCGTTTGCCGGCAAGATGATATTTTTGAGCCAGACGAAAATCTTCCGCGTTCATCACAGCGGTCAGGTCGGTGATGTGGGCGCAGAGTTTTTCCGGAAGAAGATATTTCCATTTTCCCAAACCGCTTTGTTCCCCAAATAGATAGCCGTGTACCATGTTGAGTACTATTGGACGGCGGTGCAGGGTAAGCAGGGCGGCGCGGGCAACAGCGCTGGCCAGCATCGTGTGAAGGCTGACAGCGGTAAAGGATTGTTCGCGGAACAGCTTTCGCAGCAGGAAAACAGCTTCCAGATTTTTGAGACTGGTCATGCTTTTTTGAAAAGGAATGTCCACAACATGATCGGTATAGGGGATTTCCCGGGCGCCATTTGCCGCGGCCCAAACCTCATAGCCTTTTTCCTGGAATTCTTTGAGATAAGGCAGGTGGAAATTGAGCAGATGGGATTGCGTAGACGCGCAAAATAAGATTTTTTTCCCCATACCGCAAACCTCCTTCCGCTGATGGGGGGATAATATTCTTAATCATACTATAATTTTTTGGAGAGGGCAAGCCTGCAAACACTGGAAAAGCCAAGAAACGGCGGGGAAAT
>CALWKP010000107.1 GCA_944381295.1 uncultured Clostridia bacterium
GTAAACCTGTACAACGCTAAAGACTTGTGTACAGAACCTGGGAGAAAATGCAGGGCTGATGTATTATCCGATGCTGGATGCGGAAAATGTGGAGCAGTATGGGATCAATGTTTCCGGTGGACAAAAAGCAAACTGCGGATTCATGGTGAATGCGGCAACAGAGAATCCGGATGCAGCGGTAGACCTTGCGATCGGGCTTTCCAGACTGAACGGACAGTATGAATACACAGTACGCGGAAATGTAGCGGTACCGTTTGATGCAGAAAAGATGGGATGGGAACTTCCCGGCGAACCGGAACCGGCAATCGAGCAGTTTGCAGAAGATATGAAGAAATTTGAGTTCTCCAAGAACTTCCTGCAGGATATCATGCCGACCCCCACTGGTACAACACTGTCGATGGAAGCGGCAAGCAAGTTCTTTACAAACATGGATTACACAGTGGACGATTTCCTGGCTGACCTGGATAAGGCAGTAGCAGCGGAATAAGAAAGGAAAAGGCTTGGAATAGCCGGTGATTGGCCGGGTGCGGAAAATTTCGCACCCGGCCAAAAAAGGGGGAATGAACATGAATCGGGTGTTGGGCAGCAAACGGAATATCCTGTTGTTCTGTGCGCCGGCAGCCATCCTGTTTTTTAGCTTGGTAATTTATCCGATTTTCCATATTTTCTATATTGCCATGCAAAAGACAGACGGCATTTCTTACAGTGAATTTGTTGGATTCCAAAACTATGTCCAGCTCTTTGAAGAGGGATATTTCCCAAATGCAAACTGGAAATCCTTGGGGCTGGCAATTTTTGCAACTTTTGGGATCGCGATTCTGGGCACGTTGATTGCATTTTTGACCTGTGGACTGAAAACGAGGATTCAGCACTTTTACAAAACCTCTTATCTGATTCCCTTTGTACTGTCTATCAGCGTGATCTCACAGCTTTGGTTGTCTATTTACCATACGGAATGGGGCGTTTTAAATAAGCTGCTGGATTTTTTCCATTTGTCTTTTTTGAAAACATCCTGGCTTTCTGACCCGAGTACCGCAATGATCTGTGTAGCAATCGTTGGAATGTGGTGGGTGTTGGGAATGACGATCCTTCTGGTGTACACCGGAATTATGTCGATTCCAGTATCCTATTATGAAGCGGCCAAAATTGACGGCACCAATTTCTGGCAGACTACCCGCTATATTACTTATCCGCTGTGCAAAAATATTATCAAAACCTGTGTGATCATCAATACCATCGGAGGATTTTATACCTTCCCGCAGGTGTATGTGATGACAAAAGGCGGCCCTGGAGATTTGACGATGACTGTGATGATGCTGATTTACCGGGAAGCTTTTTCCAATGCCAGACTGGGCCTGTCTTCCGCAATGGCAGCGGTTACTATTCTGGAATGTATTGTCATCCTGGTCCTGATTAACTTGATCTTCCGGGATCAGGAAGTGGAATATTGAGGAGGCGGGCTTATCATGAAGAATCCGAACGAAATGCAAAATAAGCTCGCGCGCAGAATCATCACTTTCCTTTTGGGAATTTTGGTGTTCACAACGCTTTACCCGGTATATTGGCTGTTTGTCAACTCTTTTCGTCATACGGAACAGATCGTAACCGGAGATACCTTTGGATTGCCTAACGAATTGTATTTGGGAAACTATTATGATGCGATCGTCAACCGCGGCGTGTTCCGATATTTTACCAATAGTGTGATTTATACCCTGGTGACCATTGCATTTACTGTGGTAATCTCCACGATGCTTGCTTATGCGCTGACCAGGATGAAATGGAAGTATAAAAAACAAGGGATGTCCATTGCCATGTTGGGAATTTTGCTGCCGTCTCAGATCGTGGTGATCCCAGTGTTTATGCTCATGCGTACCGTTAAGCTGGTAGATAACCCCGTGTCCATTATCCTGGTGGTGTCAGCATTCAATATCGGGATATCGACGATGATCGCTTCCGGATTCCTCAAAGGGATCCCCTATGAGATGGAAGAAGCTGCTGTCATGGATGGCTGCGGGATTCTGCGTCTGTTTTTCAGGATTATTTTTCCCTTGCTGAAATCCCCAATTGCTGCCATGAGCATCTATATTTTCCTGAACAGCTGGAACGAGTTTATTTATTCCCTGGTTCTGCTGAGCAGCGATGAAATCAAAACATTGCCCCTGATGCTGTTGGGTTATTCGACAAGGTCGGGGAATAATTTTGGCGGCTTGTTTGCCGCAATGGTGATTACCAGCCTGATACCGATTCTGATTTACCTGTTTTTCAGCAAACAGGTGGAAAAGGCGATCAGTGCCAGTGCCGCAATGAAATAAAATCCAAAGAACAGTAATTAGAGAAGGGGAAATTGTTGTGGGGAAAAAAGTATTTGACCGGGAAAATTGGATTGTGCTTTTGGATGGCAGAATGATGATCGATCAATTGATGGATAGGGATCATATCCATCCGAATTTTGAATCTCTGTGGGGACGGATTCCGCCGCAAACGGAATCGGATGATGAGTATCATGAAAAAGAAGAAGTCAACGTCGTATTTTCCGGAAAATTTATCATTGAGGTGGGAGACCAATCGTATGAAGTCGTCCCGGGCGATGTGATAACGATTCCGTCCAATGCCCGGCATAAGGTGGTCAACCATTCTGACGAAGAGGGCGTGTGGATTTGCCTGTTGTGGGAAAAAAGTGAGGAGGCAACGGCATGAGATATCTGGAAATACCCCAAACGGACTTGCGTCCAGCGGTGCTGACCATGGGGTCAATTTGTTCCATAGAAGGCCCTGTTGATGATGCAGACCGTATTGTGGACAGGTATCGTGATTTGGGCGGGAACCTTCTGGATTCCGCAAATGTATACGGGAAATTTTTTCCGGCAGGTACTAATATCTGTGACTATCATATCGGAAATTGGCTGAAATCCAGAGGAGCACGCAACGAGTTTATTGTCTCCACAAAAGGAGGACACCCGGATGTCCATGACTTCAATAAAAAGAGATTGAGAAAAGAGGACGT
>CALWKP010000108.1 GCA_944381295.1 uncultured Clostridia bacterium
GTGCTGACGATCCCCGATAGTCCATTTGCACAGTGGCGCGGAGATTTGGAAACCTTGCTGCAAGCGGAGGCAGAACGTCTCCTGAAAGAAAGGGCCGCGTATTTTTCTGTCAGGATGGGTGTCATCCCGTCAAGGGTACGGGTCGGCAGGGCGAATGCGTACTGGGGTACGTGTACGGGAAAGAACTCGGTGAATTTTACCTGGAAGCTGATTTTTGCTCCGGCAGATGTGATCGATTACGTGGTGGTGCATGAACTGGCACATATCCGGGAACACAATCATTCCCCACGCTTTTGGGCGATCGTGGAATCTGTTTTGCCGGATTGGAAACAACGACGCAAAAAGTTAAAGCCCCTGCAGCAAAAACTTGTAGCAGAGGCCTGGGAATAAAACAGGGTTTAGAGCTCGTAATCGGTACAAGCGCGGCCCACAGCAAATGTGTGGACGATTTTTTTGATTTCGAGATGCGCAGGATGGCTTTGATAGCTTTCCTGCGCTTTTTTATCGGTAAATTCGCAGTAGAGGGTAACATCAAATTCGCCGCCGTTATAATTTTGGCCGACTTCGATAGCCTGTAACCCGTCAACCACGCCTAACAATGCTTTGAACTTTCCTTGCAGCAATGCTACATGACCAGATAAATCTTTTTTTGCTTCGTCTGAAAATTTCCAAAATACGATATGTTTTACCATAACGATCCCCTTTTTCACGATGTTTTCTTTATCGTACCCGAAATATGGCGGAAATGTCAACAGGGGAAAAGCTGGAATCTTTTCCTTGTCAAGCAGGTGACACAGGGATATAATGGAAGTAGCGCCAGGTTCGGAGGGCGGATGCTGTCCGAAAGGGCGAAAGAGGAGTGGACGTTATGAGAAAAGTTGTTTCCTGGATTAAATCCGAGGCCGTCCTGTCCGCGGCATTCTTGGCAGCGGCGGTATCGGCTTTTTTTGTGCCGCCGGATGGCGAATATCCGGGCTATTTGGATTTTCGAGTGTTATCCCTGTTGTTTTGCCTGATGGCAGTTGTTGCGGGAATCACCCGGCTAGGCGCTCTGGAAGCGTTGTCCCAACGCTTGGCAGAACGGGTGAAAAGTAGCAGGGGGTTGTCCTTTGTCTTGGTGTTCCTCTGTTTTTTTTCGTCCATGTTCCTGACCAACGATGTGGCATTGCTGACATTTGTACCACTGTCGCTGGTGGTTCTGGGAATGGAAGAAGAAAAACACCGGATTTTTGTGATCGTCATGCAGACGGTGGCGGCAAACCTGGGAAGCATGCTGATGCCGGTAGGAAATCCGCAAAACCTGTTTTTGTATTCCCGGTATCATTTTTCTATGGGGAATTTTCTCCAAATCACTGCACCATTAGCCGGTATTAGCCTGCTGCTGGTTACGGCATTACTGCTTTTTCGGAAAAACCACCTTGTTACCGTGCGATTTCCGGAAAAAGCGGTTATCCGGGACCATAAAAGACTGGTGTGTTATGGAGTATTGTTTGTATTATGCCTGCTGACGGTATTTGGCGTGGTGGGGTATTGGCTTCCGCTCATAGCTACGTTGCTGTTTCTTCTATTCTTTGACCGTAAGGTGTTCCGGCGGGTCGATTATCCTTTGCTGCTCACATTTGTCTTTTTCTTTATTTTTGTGGGAAATATCGCCCGTATCGGGACAGTCAGCGAGATGCTTTCCTCCATGCTTGCAGGCAGGGAACTTCTGGTTTCCGCTCTTGCAAGTCAGGTCATCAGCAATGTTCCTGCGGCAATGATGCTGGCGGGATTTACAGAAGATGGCGCAGCGCTGGTTGCCGGGACCAATATAGGCGGCCTGGGGACGTTAGTGGCTTCACTGGCGAGCCTGATCTCGTTCAAGCTTTACGCAAAGAGCAAAAACGCCGATAAAAAAGAATATTTCAAATGGTTCAGTATTGTGAACTTTGGGTTGCTGATTGTGCTGTTAGGATTTGCGGTACTGGTGCTGTGATCTTATTCATGGAAACCTTTACCAATAATTTCGCTGGTATTGGAGATCAGGATAAAAGCACCGGGTTCCACACTTTTGATAAACTGACGGAGCTGCATAGCCTGATAGCGCTTCATTGCGGTGAGGACAACAAATTTTTTGGAGTGGGAAAACGCGCCTTGTGCTTCAAAGACCGTAGCGCTGCGGTGAAGCTTGCTGACGATGAAATCACAAATCGGTCCCGGGTCGGAACATACGATATTGAAATATTTGCTCAGGTTGATACTTTCGATGACGCCGTCGATCACAAGGGATTTGACCATGAGACCAAGGAACGAAAAGAGCGCAGTCTTGATATCAAAAATGAAGAAAGCGGCTAATGTCACAATAAGGTCGCTGAGGAACAATGCGCCGCCGATATCGGTACTGGTATGTTTTTTGAGAATCATGGCGATGATATCGGTTCCGCCGGAAGAGGCGCCGATATTGAACAGGATAGCGGAGCTGAAAGCAGGAATTGCGACAGCGAAAGCAAGTTCGAGCATCGGCTGATCGGTAAGCGGCTGGTCAAGAGGATAGATTTGTTCGAGCAGAGAAAGTGTTCCGGAGAGAAGCAGGCTGGCATAAACAGTTTTGATGCCAAAAGATTTTCCGAGAAAACAGAAACCGACGATCAGAAGAAGTATGTTGATAATCATGTTGACGGTACTGGGGGTAATAGGAGCGATTGCGCTGACGACAACAGCGAGACCGGTAACACCGCCAAAGGAAAAATTATTGGGGAATTTAAAGAAATAGGTACCAATTGCCATAAAAAGGATACTGGCAGTGATGATGGCATACTGTCGAACGGTATCTTTAAGATGAACTTTTTGAATCATGAAAGACAGCTCCTTTTTCGGAATTTTTGCAAATAAAACAAGAGACTGGGAAGATCAGGGCACAGGCTCCAGTGACTTGTCCGAAAAGGAACGAGCCATACTGGTTACAAATTCCTCCTGATTCCCGATCAGCAGTATTAGTATAGCATATCCGAACCGTAAGAGGAACAAGATTTCATCGCTCTGTTTTGACAGCGGTAATTTGTGATCGCTGGTTATTTTGTGAAAATCAAAGAGGAAAATACAAAAAGATGTCCATAAAATACAGCCCGCAGCCTCAGAGAAAGTATTTTTGCTTTCTCTGAGGCTGCGGGCTGTTCATGCATTTACTATCCGGAATATACAACGCTTTGCGCAAATCAAAGATAGTTTTGAGGATTAAATTGGTTGCTGTATTCTTTGTTGTGCTTCTCGTCAGCAGGCTGCATGTTAGGAAACACCTGCTTTAAGTATTCATCGGTATACGTGCGGTCGATAAAGGCAACAAACGAATTTGTTGCAGGATATCCTTCCCGCCGCATCTCCTGACGTTTTACGGCAATGGAGGAAATCAGGATATCAAATACCATAAAAACGAGAAGAACCCAGGAAATACAGATACCGATCCTGTTAGGGGTTTTTTCAATCAGTTCGGTAAGAAACGGGAGTGTGTAGTTGATAAACACCAGGCCCATCACACCCCAACAGATAGCAAAAAAGACATTGGTACGCCCTTGAAGATTGAACGCGGAGTCGCTGTATTCCCAAGAGACCGTACCGAATACGACTTCCTGGAACCAGGAACAAAAAAACTCAAATGCAGCGCCTAAAAAGGCGGCCACCAGAAAAATCACCGTACTGCTTCTGTTGCGGTAACGATAGAGAACTAAGGTCATCAAGACAGCGCCGAATCCGTAAACGGGGATGAAAGGACCATACAACAATCCTTTCCGGCTCTCGAAAAAACCTTCGACGAAGAAGCAGAATAACGTTTCGACTACAAATCCGATCACGCTTCCGACCATAAAGATCAGGAATAATTTATAAAAATTCAGGCCGTGTGCAAAGGAATAAGGATCCCCCTCCATTTGTTTTTGGCGATGCGCATAAACAACCGCTTTTGATTTTTTCAAAGACATAACAATACCCCTGTCAAACAAAGTAAAAAGAGTGAAACCGTTCGCAACAGTATATGGCGCAAAGATTCTCTTCATGAATCCTCCAAAGAATTAGAAACCTCCAATGGAAAAATAAGGAGGTTTCTTTATTTTATCACATTTTATGGAAAAAGAAAATGACGTTTCTTAGTTTGGGAAAATTGGTACGGAGATTCCGGGAAAAGAGTTCAGGGATATAGATGTTTTCCGTAAATATCCATGGAATAGTATTTTCCATCCGGATGGATTAGATACCAGAACGCAACCTAATTGAACAAGAGGATCATGTCATTTGGAAATATTTCGCTTTTTGAAAAATTAGGAGGCTATTAATCACCAAAATAAACCAATTTTAAAAACATCTAAAGTTTTGTATTATCAACGATCATTATCTGGATCGAGATAACGGCATTTATCAAGGTGGGTCCCAGAGTGCGCAAGTGATTCCCTTATATCTGGATATTGTTCCGCCAGAATGTAAAAAAGATGTTTTAGAACATCTGGTAGAGGATGTCCGCCGCCGGGGATACCAT
>CALWKP010000109.1 GCA_944381295.1 uncultured Clostridia bacterium
AGCAGGATACCGGGCGAAATTTTCATTGCCTGTTGTTGGAATTACAGGCAGTGTGGGGAAGACGACGACAAAAGAAATGATAGCGTTAGCGCTGTCGTCGTCGCTTCGTGTTATGAAAACCGAAGGGAATTTTAACAGCCAGGTTGGGTTGCCTGTGACAATGTTCCAGTTAGAACCGGAAGATGAAGTGGCGGTCATTGAAATGGGGATGAGTAATTTTGGGGAAATGGGGCGCTTGTCACAAATTGCCTGCCCTGATTTTGCGGTAATAACGAATATTGGGATTTCTCATATTGAGCAGCTAAAGACAAGAGAAAATATCCGGTCAGAGAAATTGCACATTACAGACCGTTTTCGAAAGGGCTCCGTGCTTTTTGCCAATGGAGATGATCCTCTGTTAGCAGAGTTGCGAGGGAAAACCAGATATCCCATCAAATTTTTTGGGACGGAGCCATGGTGTGACTACCGTGCGGAAAGACTGGAATCGTACGGAACAGGGACAAAATTTCTATTATGTGCTGGAAACAAGCGGATTGCGGTGGATATTCCTGCACCGGGAATGCATTATGTGCTCAATGCGTTGGCGGCAGCGGCAGTAGCAGATACACTTTCTATAGACCTTGTAGAAGCGATGAAAGCTTTGGGAAGCTATGAGTTCACTGCAATGCGTCAGCAGGTATTGCAAGCAGACGGTATAACAGTAATTGATGATTCTTATAATGCAAGTCCGGATTCGATGAAAAGCAGTTTGGATGTGTTGGCGGGATGGAAAGTGGAAGGCCGAAAGATTGCTCTGCTGGCCGATATGCTGGAGCTTGGAGAATATTCTGTGAGAGGGCATTATGAGGTAGGAGAACAGGCTGGAAAATTAGGAATTGATGTAGTGATCGCCATTGGTAAGAAAGCGGAGAATATTGCCTTGGGAGCAAAGGAACATGGAGTAAAGAAGGTAGAGTTTCTGGAAAATAACCAGGCAGCACTAGAGCTTCTGCGCCAAATTGCAAAACCAGGCGATGCAATATTAATAAAAGGCTCGAGAAGCATGCACACAGAAGAAATTGTTCATGGAATACTTGGCACTTGACGCGAAAGCCAACAGAGCCAACAGGAAATAGGAAAGGGAGAAGCGAAACGCTTCTCCTTTTTTGATACGGAGTGAATTTAAGAAAATTTTCTAGAGATAGGATAATTACTGAAAAGAAGCTGAAATTTTCCTAAAAAATGACAAATTTTTAAAAAACTGCTTGTAATGATAACAAATTTGTGATAAGATGTAACCAATTTGTAACCGATAGATATGGATGTACCCCTCAGTAAGGGACACATTTTGTAGATGTAGAAAACAGATTGGGAGGATGTTTCAGTGAAAAGGAAGTGGATTGCTGCACTGGCGTTAGGCGTCGTAATGGCAGGTTCGGCTATTTTAGGAGGATGGCAGGTACCGGTTTCCGCTGCGGCAGAAAAAACTGGTACAGGATTGGCCGATCATGTGATGAAGGCATATCAGGAAGGATGGAAATATAGCTACGGAGCTTATGGCCAATTTAGCGGGAGCACCAGGGCGACAGATTGTTCCGGTCTGATTAAGTCCTATCTTTGGTGGACAGATGATTCCCATAATCCCAAAGCTGGTTCGATAGCAGTAGGCGGAGGAGCCAGTGCGATGTTGAATTCGGCGACGGAAAAAGGGACCATCGATTATTCCGATTATTCCTCTCTTCCGAGAACACATGGCTTGATTCTTTATCAACCAGGTCATGTTGGGGTTTATGTGGGGAATGATATGGCGGTGGACAACCGTGATTATGGTTATGACATCAAATATGAGCCAGTGTTTGGCCGTTCCAGGAAAAAATGGACAACCTGGTTTAAACTTCCTCAGATTACATATCCGACCACGGGATTTTATACCTTCCAGGGAAATACCTATTATTATGAAAATGGAGAATATATCATTAAAGATTCCAGAACGATAGGTGATACGATCTATACATTCGGTGCGGACGGAATCTTGGTGAGTGAAGAGTTGACACCAGAAGCCCAGGCTGCACAAGCAGCTCAGCTGAAAGCGGAAGAAGAAGCAGCAGCGGCAGCAGAAGCGGCGAAATCTGCCATTATTCCGGAAGATGGTGCGGTAATTACAACATTTGGTATCACGGAAGAAAAAGAGAGTGCCTTGTCGGCTGCAGGACCGGTACAGGTTGCAATTCCGTTGGCGCAGGCAGCTCCACAGGAACAGGAAGAACAAAATAACAGTTTTCCAACAGTTGGTGTGATCGTGTTGTGTGGTCTGTTGGGGGCAGGCATTTTTGGCCGGGAACTGTTACAGAAGAGGAAAAATGTCAATTCCTGAGAATGAAGAGGAATGACAGGAGAAATCTGGTAGAAAGAAGTTCTTTTACAAGAAACATTCGCTTTTCAGGACAGCGCAGCTTTTGCTGCGCTGTTTTTTACGGAAAGAAATATATTGTGTATTGGAGATTTTGTATTTCCAGAAGAAGAAAGAAATCTGCTATAAAATATGAAAATCACTGTCGGAATGGTTCAAAATCTCTACATTCAGAAGGTTATGCGTAGGATGGCCTGGAAGCCAGAAAATGACTTGTGGGCTTTTTCATAGATTCCCGTGGGATGAAACAGAAAATGATAGCTTGAAAAGTCATCATATAGAAAGGATCACACTATTAGAAAAGAAAGGATACGCAAGAAAAATAAAGGAAATTAAAGAATTATTGGGTATAATTTAAATTATCCGCGAATTACTCTTAAAAAAACGTGCAGAATCTTGACAAATGCTGACGATTTCTCTATCATGGGAATGGTTATGCATAGCCTTGGAAAGTTTGGCGGGCATAAAGATTCTGTGGCAGAGGGGATGCGCTGTATGGAGAATGATGCGATCATTTCGTTAAGGAATATCGGAGTGTCGTTTGATGGGGAATCTGTGTTGGAAGATTTCAATCTCAACATTCGGGATGGGGAATTTGTAACATTGTTAGGACCATCGGGATGTGGAAAGACGACAACATTACGGATTATCGGCGGATTTGTGAATCCGGACCGTGGAGATATTTTTTTTAATGGGAAAAGGATTAATGGGATGCCGCCGCATAAGCGGGAAGTCAATACGATCTTTCAAAAATATGCGTTGTTTCCTCACCTGAATGTGTATGAAAATGTGGCTTTTGGGATGAGGGTACACAGAAAAAAAGAAAGCGAGATACAAAATACTGTAAAAGAAATGCTGGAAATGGTAAACCTGACAGGGTTTGCGCGGCGGAGCGTCAATTCGTTGTCGGGTGGTCAGCAGCAGCGCGTGGCGATTGCGCGGGCATTGGCGAATGAACCGAAAATCCTTTTGCTGGACGAGCCGTTGGGGGCGCTGGATCTCAAATTGCGGAAAGATATGCAGGTGGAATTGAAAAAAATTCAGCAGCAGACGGGAATCACGTTTATTTTTGTCACCCATGACCAGG
>CALWKP010000110.1 GCA_944381295.1 uncultured Clostridia bacterium
ATCCACTCGAGGACACGGAGGTTGTCGCCGAAGCCCGGCCAAATGAAGTGGCCTTCGTCGTCAAGACGGAACCAGTTGACATTGAAGATCTTCGGAGCCTTGTCGCCGAGCTTTTTGCCCATTTCGATCCAGTGTGCGAAATAATCGCCCATGTGATAGCCGCAGAACGGGAGCATCGCCATCGGGTCGCGGCGGACAA
Source organism: uncultured Clostridia bacterium (assembly GCA_944381295.1). Taxonomy (GTDB): domain Bacteria; phylum Bacillota; class Clostridia; order Oscillospirales; family Acutalibacteraceae; genus CALWKP01. The sequence continues at coordinate 200 of CALWKP010000110.1, forward strand.
CACCAACTGCGCCGGCAGCGGCAGCGGTGGTCTCGGAAGCCATGATGGAGCCTACGAATACACCGTTGTTCCAGTCACGGGACTGATAAACCAGCGGAGTGGTCTGCGCACGGCGGCCGCCAAAGATGATCGCGGAGATCGGCACGCCGGTACCCTTGTCGAATTCGTCGCTGATGCACGGGCAGTTCTTTGCCGGAGCGGTGAAACGGCTGTTCGGATGTGCGCCCTTCTTGTCGGAAGTCTTGCCGTTCCAGGGTTCGCCGGTCCAGTCTTTTGCGTTCTCCGGCGGGTTCTTGTCGAGGCCTTCCCACCAAACCGTGTTGTCGTCCAGGTTGTGGGCAACGTTGGTGAAGATGGTACCGGATTTTGTGGAAGCCAGAGCGTTCGGGTTGGATTTCGCGTTGGTACCCGGAGCAACGCCGAAGAAGCCGTTTTCGGGGTTGATCGCCCACAGACGTCCGTCAGGACCGATCTGCATCCAGGCAATATCATCGCCGACAGTCCATACTTTGTAGCCTTTGCTCTTGTAGACCTCCGGCGGGATCAGCATAGCGAGGTTGGTCTTGCCGCATGCAGACGGGAACGCAGCAGCAACATATTTGATTTCACCCTGCGGATTCTCGATACCGAGGATGAGCATATGCTCAGCCATCCAGCCCTGGGTCTTGCCGAGATAAGAAGCAATACGGAGAGCAAAGCATTTTTTGCCGAGCAGAACATTTCCGCCGTAACCGGAGTTGACAGAGATAATGGTGTTATCCTCCGGGAAGTGGCAGATATAACGGTTTTCAGGATCGATATTGACTTTGCAGTGCAGGCCCTTGACCCATTCTTCGCTGTCGCCGAGAGCTTCCCAGACCTTGGTGCCTACACGGGTCATGATGCACATGTTGAGTACAACATAGATGGAGTCGGTAAGTTCCACACCGATCTTGGAGAGCGGGGAACCGATCGGACCCATGGAATACGGAATGACATACATGGTGCGGCCTTTATAGCTGCCCCTTGCGATGTCATAGAGCATTTTATAAGCTTTCTGGGGTTCCATCCAGTGGTTGGTGGGGCCGGCATCTTCTTCCTTGCGGGAGCAGATAAAGGTCCTGTCTTCTACACGGGCAACGTCGTTGACAGCGGTGCGGTGCAGATAGCAGTTCGGTAATTTTTCCTGATTGAGCTTTATCATTTCCCCGGTGGAGCACGCTTCCGCGCGCAGCGCTTCGATCTGCTCCTCAGAGCCGTCGATCCAGACGACCTGATCCGGAGTGACTAAAGCTTTCATTTCGTCAATCCAGCTTAACACAGATTTATTGGTGGTCATAAGCTTTCTCCTTCCGGCCATACGGCCTAACGCATTTGTTCTTATTATAATACAAATCTTTCCAAGAATCAATGTCCAAATTGTGAATTGTTAAAATTTTAGCAAAAGTGTTTTGTGAATCATAACAAATAGAATCTTTCATATTTTTTAAAAAAGACGGCTTTATCCGACTTCTATGGGCATTGTTGCGCAAGCATTTAAATTGCAGCTTGCTTTTTTGCCGTTTTGGTATTCATAATACCCCTGGGACGCAACCATCGCGGCATTGTCTCCGCAAAGACTGAGTTCCGGACGATAGAATTCCCATCCGCGTTTTGCACATTCCTGTGAGAGCGTTTCCCGCAGCAGACGGTTTGCAGAAACGCCTCCCGCGATCACGATCCTGCGGCTGCTGGTATCCTCTGCGGCACGCAGGGTGTTGCGCACCAGACAATCCACAGCAGTTTTCCGGAACGACGCAGCAAGGTCCTCCGTCGAAATGGTTGCCCCTTTTTGGGATGCGTTGTGGAGCAGGTTGATGACAGCCGTTTTCAGGCCGGAAAAGCTGAAATCGTAGGGTGCGCCTTCCACAGATGGCCGCGGCAGCCGATAGGCGTCCGGATTGCCGGCTTCGGCGAGCTTGTCCAGATGTACCCCGCCGGGATACGGCATCCCCATGGCGCGTGCGGCCTTGTCAAATGCTTCGCCGGCAGCGTCGTCACGGGTCTGGCCCAGGACATGCAGGGATGTATAGCTTTCCACAGATACCAGATGCGTATGGCCGCCGGAAACCACCAGACACAAGAACGGCGGTTCCAGAGAAGGATTGCTCAGATAATTCGCCGCGATATGGGAGCGCAGATGATGCACCGGGACCAGCGGGAGCCCGGATGACATCGAGAGCCCTTTGGCAAAATTGACGCCGACAAGAAGCGCGCCGATCAGACCGGGGGCATAAGTAACCGCAATGGCATCCACCTGGTCAAGCGTACAGCCGGACTGCTCCAAAGCTTCGCGGACGACCCCGCAGATCGCTTCCGAATGGCGGCGCGAAGCGATTTCCGGAACGACGCCGCCGTACAATTTATGCTCTTCCACCTGCGACGCGATGACAGAGGATAAAATCTTCCGTCCATCTTCCACAACGGCAGCGGCAGTTTCATCACAAGAACTTTCAATTCCTAAAATACGCATGTAGTATTCCTCTTTTCTGCGCGGTCATACGCGCCGGATCATGATTTCCACGGGCATCCGCCGTTGAGCCAGCCTTGCGCCCGCCAGTATTCTTTATCGATATGGCCATCGGGATTGCGCTGGTTGATCGCGCGCATCACGCGGAACATCAGCCGGAAACGGATCCCGGGATGCGGCGGCCGGTCAAGCGACCGAAAAAAGCGTACCGCAGTGGTATCCAACTTTTTTTGCAGTTTCCGGGAACGCTCCGGCGGGATATCGCCCCAACTGGCAGCGCGCATAGCGATACCGAATTCGAAAAGTTTGCTGATTCCCCAATAAGACAACACCCGTCGGATGGACTGGGCGGCTTCGCGGTTCCCCGCGCCCGCGGCAGTGGTGACGACCAGGGCTGATTTTTGGAACAGTTCCGGGAACGGCCGGTGGATTGTGAAACAGTGGCCGAAATGGTCCAGAAAGGCTTTCATCTGGCCGGACATGTCCATGACATAGACCGGCGTGGAAAAAATCAGGCCATCGGCTTCCAGCATTGCCTGTTCGATGGGGGCGATTTGGGTGCGGTGCGGACAAAGCTCCCGTCCTTTCAGGATGCAGGCAAAACAGCCGGTACAAAAGCAGGGAGCGTCATGCGGCAGAAAAAATTCCGTAAAGGAAACCTCACCCTGCCGCAAAAGGGACTGTTTGATTTTTTCCACGGTGGCGTAGGTGTTTTTCTTTCTGGGGCCGCTGTGGATGATACAAATTTTTTTCATACAAGAGTTCTTCCTGGAACAGCATAGAAATTTTCCGGCTCCCTGAAAAAGCCGGAGCGCCCGCAAAATCCTGCTTTCTAGAAAATCCTGGTTCTCCTGCGGCCTGCTCTTCGAAAAAGTCCGGTTTCGCGGCAAACGGTTCTCCGGAAAAGTCCGACTCTGTGACAGCTTTTTTCAGGAAAACTTTGACCGCCGGCGGATTGCATTCCGAAAAGCCCGATTGCCCGGCAGCCGATTTTTAAAAAAGCCCAGTTGCCCGGCAACCCTGACCTCTGAAAATGCAACTTCCCGGGGAATACTGTTTTCCGGAAACGCTGGCCCACAACGTTGTCGAAATCTAGCAAGGACAGGAATCTCACAGATGAAAATACGCCTTGATCTTTTGCGCCGCAATGTCGGGAGACAAATGAGAATTATCGATTTTCAGATAATTCTCAAACGGGAGTTCCCCGTCAAAGCTTTCCAGACGGTAGTTCCGGTCGTCCTCGATTAGTTTGCGGTTTGACCAGTCAAGATAATTTTTGGAAGCCTTATGTTTCAGCCTATTTTCGGTCGCATTGCGTTGCAAGCGGATTTCCTGCGGCGCAACAAGCTCCACATAATAAAATTCCGTTTTGGGGTCTCTTTCCCGGAAAATCGTTTTGATGTGTTCGACATATTCCCAATCAGCAGGGTCGTCAAAAGCCCACTGAAAGGTGAAGATCAACCCATAGAGACCGGACGAAGCAAATTCTTCAAAAATGACTTCTCTTAGCCTGGTGATGGTTTCTTTATGATAAGTACCAAAAATTTCAAGAACCGGTTCGATGGTCATATGGTTGTGAAAGAGCCGCAGAGGGGTGATTTTCATGAGTTCCTGGCCAACGGTCATTTTTCCTACAGCAGCGTTTCCGATGAGAAATACTAATTTCACACAGTCACTTCCTTTGACAATGTCTTCCCGTCAGGCTGGTTTTCTGCAGCCATTGCATTATCGCAGCGAAAAACGGAATATCCCCGGCAAAAGCAACTCAGACATTCGCAGGGTGCAAAAGGTTTGTTGACCGCACCCCGAAATCTAACCGGCGTTTTCAAAAAAAAGCGTAAAAATCAGGGCGTCCTCTTCGGGCGAGCGGTAAAAACGCTTGCGGCGGCCTTCTTCCCGGAACCCCATCTCCCGGTAGAGCGAGATCGCGGCTTCGTTGGACTGACGGACTTCCAGGGATAAAAACCGGCATCCGGAGGCTTGGCACTGCTGCGCAAGCGCAGCCATCAACGCCCGCCCGATCCCGTGCCGCCGAAATTCCGGGGCTACCGCAACATTATCCGTATACGCTTCGTCGAGCGCAACATGCATCCCCGCATACCCGGCAGCGTTTCCCGCGAGGACCGCTACCACAAAATACGCCTGCGGGTTTGTAAGCTCTTCTTCCAGCGCGGACCGGCTCCAGGGCTCCGAAAAGCACTGCTGTTCGAGCGCTGCGATGGCATCAAGGTGCTCCGCGGCCATGCGGACAATCGTGATCTCCTGACCGCTCACAGGCGCCCCTCCTTTTGCAGGGATGCCAGCAACGCATCGACTGCTGTCCGAAGCTGGTCGCGGCAGACACGGTAGTCGTCCAATGTCCCGCCGTAAGGGTCGCTGATCCCGCTGCCGAGGATGAGGATTTTTTCTTCCGGAATACCGACCGATGCCAGTGCCCGGGCGTGTCCCGGCGTCATGACGGCGAACAGGTCAGTCCCGGCAAGGTCGGCCGCCGAAAGGCTCCTGGACCGGTGTCCCGAAAGGTCAAGCCCGATCTCGCGGCAGGCTTCTATGGCGTGGGCGCTCGCTGGCTGTCCCGCTGTTGTAGCCAAGCCCGCGCTCGAACAGTCTGCTTTCACTCCGCGCTGTTCTGCCAGGCTTCGGAACAGCGCTTCCGCCATCGGGCTGCGGCAGGTGTTTCCTGTACACAGAAATAGGATGTTCAATTCCAGACTTCCTTTCTTATCGGCTGTGCGGTTCCCTGCGGTACACCAGAAAATCAAACCCGATCTCTG
>CALWKP010000111.1 GCA_944381295.1 uncultured Clostridia bacterium
CTTCTTTGGGCGGAGAGCAGGGCCACCCCCATAAAGTATTCGTCCCATGAAAGATAATGTGAACGTTTCATAGCTTCCCCTTTCTCGTACGAGCCTTCCGGCATAAAATTTTAACAAGCTCTTACTAGTAAGTATAACACAGAGGAAATGACAAGAAAAGGAGTTTTTCAAAGATGGTGCAGTATCCCGGGTTTAAGATCGACGAACGGATCACCAAGGCGGCGGAACAGGCGATGGATTCGCTGAACGAAGTGATGACCAGAATCGACGATACAACGGATTATAATCAGCAAAAAATGTTGTCTGCGTTTGCAAAAGCAGGCGTGAGCGAGAGCCATTTTGTGGCGTCCACGGGCTACGGATATGGCGACCGGGGCAGGGACGCCCTGGATGTGGTGTATGCACAGGCGCTAGGCGCAGAAGATGCGTTGGTGCGGTACAATTTTGTCAGTGGGACCCATGCGCTGACGGTAGCACTGTTTGGGACGCTGCGTCCCGGGGATGTTATGCTGAGTGTTACCGGGATGCCGTATGATACGCTGCGGGGGGTCATTGGGATTACTGGAAATGGGATCGGTTCGCTGAAAGAATTCGGAATCGAATACCGTCAGATTGATCTCAGGCAGGACGGAAAACCGGACTACGAGGCAATGGAAGAGCAGATCCATCCGGGTATCCGGATGGTTTATGTGCAGAGGTCCCGGGGATATAGCCTGCGGCCATCGCTGTTTGTGGAAGAGATCGGGAAGATCGTGGAGATCGCCAAACGGAAAGCGCCAGGATGCATCGTAATGATCGATAACTGTTACGGGGAATTTGTCCAGCGGGAGGAACCAACACAGTGGGGCGCGGATCTGATGGCCGGATCGCTCATCAAAAATCCTGGAGGAGGAATTGCGCCGACCGGTGGATATATTGCCGGGCGGAAAGATTTGGTAGAACAGTGTTCGTATCGGTTGACGACGCCGGGGACCGGACGGGAGATCGGGGCGACTTTGGGGAATAACCGAGAACTGTTTATGGGTGCGTTTCATGCGCCGCATGTGACGGGGGAAGCGTTAAAGACCGCAGCATTTACCGCAGCGTTGTTCAGCCGGTTTGGGTATGAGGTGACTCCGTCATATGACGAGCCACGTGCAGATATCATCCAGGCAGTGCTTTTGCGGGAAGAGAAAGCGTTGATCGCATTTTGTCAAGGGGTACAAAAGGGGGCGCCGGTAGATTCGTTTGTCACGCCGGAACCTTGGGACATGCCAGGCTATGACTGCAAGGTCATCATGGCAGCCGGAGCGTTTACTTTGGGAGCGTCCATCGAACTATCTGCGGACGCTCCGTTAAGGGAGCCCTATGCAGCGTGGATGCAGGGTGGTTTGAATTTCCACAGTGGACGTTTGGGAGCAATGTTGGCAGCGCAATCAATGTTAGACCAGGGAATTTTGCGCCTGTAAAACAGATATAGAAAAAACAGTTCCCTTTTTGCTGATTTTCGGGTATAATAGTTCTATCAAAAAGATGCCTTTATTGGGAATAGAAATTTGATGGAAGAAAAAATCTTGAAGAGAACGGGAAAGTGAATCCCTGTTTTGGCTGGCATCAAACTGGTAGGATTAAAAAGTTGTTGTGCTGCATAAGGAAAATGAATTTGTGGAGAAAAGAAAGGAAAAACATGGGAAAACTTACAAACGAACAAATTGTTTCTGTAAAAGCGAAAGGATTTCTGCTGAATCGCGGAACCGAATTGTTTTCTGGAAGGATTGTGGCACCGGGCACGATTTTCACAGCAGAGAATCTGGTAGATATGGCATATATTGCAAAGAATATGGGGAACGGAAGTGTGATTGCTACAAGCCGGCTGACAGTAGAACTTCCGGGAATTCCATATGAGAAAATTGAAGAAGCGATCCTTTATGGGGAAGAGCATGGCTTGCATTTTGGCGGTACAGGAGCAAAGATCCGTCCAGTGACGGCGTGCAAGGGTACGACCTGCGTTTTTGGGAATTTTGATACGCAAGGGCTTGCAAAGAAGATACACGAAGAGTATTATATTGGTTGGAACAAGGTATCTTTGCCGCATAAATTTAAGATTGCGGTAGGAGGATGTCCCAATAGCTGCATGAAACCGAGTCTCAACGACTTTGGAATTGAAGGACGCAAAGTACCGGTATATTACGAAGAAGAATGCAAAGGCTGCAAGGTATGCGCGGTGGAAAAAAGTTGTCCGGTAAAATGTGTGAGCATGCAGGACGGAAAGATGCAGATTGACCGTGAGAACTGTAAAGAATGCGGTGTATGCATTGGAAAATGCCCGTTCAAGGCATTGCGTCCAGAAAGTGAAACAAAGTATCAGTTGTTCTTTGGCGGAACATGGGGGAAAAAGACTCGTATGGGGACCCCGTTGAACCGGTTAGTGAGCGAAGAAGAGATCCTGCCGATTTTGGAGAAAGTAATGCTTTGGTTCCGAGAAAATGCCTATCAAAAAGAACGCTTTGGCTTGGCGATCGATCGGATTGGTTTTGATAAGCTGGAAGAAGCAATCAACAGCGACGAAATTTTAGCAAGGAAAGAAGAGATCCTTGCGGCCCCGTTAAAGACCCGGGGATAAAATGATGACAGAAAGGGGAACGGCGGCGTCCGGGAGTTTACTGGATGCTGCCGGGGTACCCTTTACCAATAATGTTATGCGGGTATGGCGGAATTGGCAGACGCGCAGGATTTAGGTTCCTGTACCGCAAGGCGTGTGGGTTCGACTCCCACTACCCGCACCAGGCTGTACGCAGGATGCAGATTGCATCCTGCGTACAGCTTTTTTTACCTGCACTGATAAAGGTATCTATTTTGGAACCCTTCTCAACTGAAAGCCTCAAGGCGTAGTCATCATTTTAGAATCAGATGGGGTTCAGTATTTTTATCCATAAGAACGTAACCGTACCCAATATCCATATCCCTAGTCGTTTGACTTCTATGTGTTCATTCAAGACAACAGGATTACTTTTTATTAAGGACAGCCTCTGCATTCCCAGGGCCTCTACTGATTTTTTGTGGTAATTCGTGTGATTTCTTGCTTTGAAATCCTAGATAATTGTTGTAGGTAGAATGCGAATTGGTCTTTTTAATACTTTTTTTATAAAATACTGGAAACAAGATAAAGAAATAGCGAAATAATTGGAATTATGCAGAAGAATTAATAAAATGTGAAATAATAGTAAACAAATTGTCAAAAAAATGATATGACATAAAAAATGTTTAAAATCACCTAATGAAGTATCTGAGAAGCTTACAAGGGGGAATTCGAGTACCAATTTTTTCCGTTATCAAATTTGAGGGAAGTCCGGATCAGTTAATTTGGAAGTCTCCAATTGAAAATTTTAATACAACCTCTCAGTTGATTGTTGATGAAACGCACGAAGCGCTTCTTGTGGTAAACGGCAATGCGGCGGATCTGTTTGGTCCCGGTTCGCACACCTTGTCGGTACCGAATATTCCGATTCTCAAGTCAATCGTCAGCATTCTCACCGGAGGAGAAATTCCCTTCCCATGTAAGGTTTTTTATATCAATAAGGTCCATCAGATGGAGCTGCTATGGGGGACGCAGGGACCCATTGCGCTGGAGGATCCACTCTACGATATCTTTCTGCATGTCATGCTCCGTGGTGCCATGTCTGTATCTGTGGAAGATTCTCGTAAATTTATGCTCAAACTGGTCGGATTTCGCCAGAGTTTCGACGCAACTACACTGATTTCAAAGTTCCGCGGTATCATTTCCTCTCATGTGAAGGATTGTATTTCGAAAATCATGATCAACGGGAAGCTCAGCTATTTCATGATGAATGCCAACCTGATGGAGGTATGGTCAGCGATGCTGTCATCTACAAGTCAGTAGAAGCGCAGCAGCTCAAAACACCGGATTATTGGCTTACCTGCGTATTGATCGCCGTGATGGCTTGGAAAAACGACGACAGGCAGCTGGCAGAGAGAGCCATTCAAATTGCGCTTAAGATAGACAAAAAGAACAGCGCAGTCTTTTTTATGCTGTTTAATTTGCGTATGCAGCGCGACGATGCGGCTCTAAAATGGTTTTTCACTTATCAGGAATGTCCTCTCAAAGGCTCAGATCATCGCACCTTTCTGGTATTGTTTGCCTTGGTAAGTAAAACAATCAATCAGAGCGAGGAGATAAATAGCCATACCCGTGAGAAAATCAATCGGTTTATTCGGGATGTCGTCGAAAAAAATTTGCATGCTGAGGGATACGATGAAGCAGAAATGGTGCGGTATGTGAAGAAATATTATGATCGCATGGATGGACGTGAATCGATTGCTTATCCCTTGCTTCAAAAGTACAGCACGGATTTTCCCACTCTCGTTGCCGCGATGAACAAAGCAAAGGGAAACGTAGAAATCCTGTCCTTCCTGAAATCCGTAATCCATGTAGGACCAGCGGAGCGTAATGCTTTCATCAAGAATTTTGTCGACGAGTTGATTGCACAAGCCAACCCGGCAGGGGAGAAAGTTTATGATGAAATCCGCTACAATGAGCTGATCATTCGCTATCAAGGTGAGGTCGAGCAGGCAAAAGAGGCGTTTGAAGCGGAACAGACTCACGATGAGTCGGAACTCAACCTGATTTCCGAGATGATTCACTGGATTTTTTCCGGAAACCCGGAGGAGGTCAACGGGCAAAGCCGTCTAAATATGTTTTCTCTCACAAAGGAAATTCAGTATCAGGCAGTAGCATCGCATACCGCTGCTTATCGCGCGATCGATACTACGCAGCTTTCCGTAACCATTGATGAATACTCCACGAAAGTCAATTTTTCCGATCGTTCCGGCGAGGAAAACAAACTGCGCCAATTTTACGAGGAAAAGCGTGCTGCCAAGCTTGTCGGAATCAAGAAATGGCCGGCCTATATCGGTTTTGGCGTGGCGGCGGCTGCGGCGATCGGCTCGTTCTTTACCAGTTTCCTGTTGCTTCTTCTGACGCTTGTGTCCGCAGGCTACGGTGTGATTACCTTACTTAACAAGCGCTCGGTCAGAAAGCGTATTGAAGCGGAATATGCAAAGATAATTGCTTCCTCTACCGAGGTGCTGCGCCGCCTATTTGAGGAACACAAAGCATATCAGGAGGAATGGTCCTCTTATGATGCCTATTATGAGCAGATCGAGGCGGAATTTGCGCAGGTATAGTTCTGCAATTTGATGGAAGCGCATAAACTGGTGCAGTTTGTGTTTGAACCGGAAGCAGATACCTGCAAAATTCAAGTGATCTCCCAAAGTTAGACGATATTTCTTAAGGAAAACTGGTTTGAGCAATGAAAAAAGGGCTTGTCGCTTGTGAAGAGCATGCGACAAGCCCTTTAGCAATGTGGTAAACTGAATTGGACTGTGCGTTTAGAAAACATGCAGTATTATAAAGAGAAATCCTCGAAAAAGCTTCTTCCCGTTTGTCTGGAAGTGTGATAGAATAAGCGGGAAATCAAAAAAAGCAGGGATATGGGATATGAATCTGAAAGCAAAACTAAACGGGCTGAGGAATTACCCTCTCATCCGGGTGCTGGCAGACAATGGAGGAAATCCGCGGACACTGATGCTGATCGAGCCGTTGTGGGGAATCCCCTACAACCTGATCACGCCGTTTGCCACGCTTTATATGTACACGCAGGGCATTACGGATGTGCAGATTGGCTTGATCCTCTCCATTACGATGGTGGTTCAGGTGTTGCTCTCCTTTTTTGCGGGTATTTTGTGCGACAAGCTCGGGCGGAAATTCACCACTATGATGGGCGACTTTTTCGGATGGGCCGTGGCTTGTCTGATATGGGCTGTGTCAAATAATTTTTGGCTGTTTTTGATCGCCGCAATATTCAACTGCTTTGAGCAGATCAACCAGACGGCATGGTACTGTCTGCTTATTGAGGATGCTCATCCAAAGGACCTGGTGGGGATTTATACCTGGGTGACCATTGGCGGGCTGGTAGCCATCTTTTTTGCACCGCTTTCGGGACTGTTTGTCAGTGCGTATTCGATTGTGCCGGTGGTGCGGGTACTGTACTTCCTCTTTGCGCTGACAATGGCCTTAAAAACGCTGATTACTTTTCGGTTTTGCAAGGAAACCAGGCAAGGGAAAATCCGCAGGGAAGAGACAAGGGGAGTATCCGTTTTCCGGATGATGGGGGAATACCGCCAATTGATCCCCAACCTGATAAAAAATAAGGGTGTGCTCAAGGCAGTAGCCATCTCAGTGATGTTGTATATTGCCAACATGGTGAGTACCAACTTTTTTGGATTGTATGTGACGCAGCGGCTAGGACTTTCAGAAAATCTGTTAGCGCTGTTCCCGATATTGAATGCTGCCGTTATGTTGGTATTCATGGTAGGAATCCAGCATCGCATAAGCGCTGCGAAATTCCGTGTCCCACTGTGGATTGGTTTGGTGCTGTACGGAATGGCCGTCCTGGTGCTGATCCTCTCTCCGGCGGACAGCCTGGGCTTTGTTCTGTTGTATGTCTTTCTGGCGGCGGTAGCCGCGGCTCTGGTAAACCCACGTAAAGATGCGTTGCTCCAGCTCAATATCGATTCCAAGGAACGGGCGCGCTTGAATGCACTTATTATGGCTTCAACGATTGCCTTTTCTTCTCCTTTTGGCTATCTGGCCGGATGGCTTTCCAGTATCGATCGCCGTCTGCCTTTCGCGTTTAGTTTCCTGTTGTTTGTCGCGGCGATACTGGTCGTTTTCCGCGTGCAGGAACCTCAGGTGAAGGAGGATAACTGAGTGCACCGAGTTTGATGCTCCTCAAAATGGCCGGTAGGGCAAAAATATTGACAGTTAAAGACCGGGCAGAAAATAACTGCTCCGAGTGTTTCTTTGTTGCAACCGTTAGCCATATCTCTTTCAGACAGCAAAAATCCGGACTTTCAGCCGATTGGCTAAGAGTTCGGATTTTTTGCTTTCCGAGGAATGAAAAATATTCGAATGGATCGTCTGGCTGATACTTTTTGTATGGTCCGGCAGAGAAAGGTGATAGCCATAGGATTCACCGGATTTTTCTCCATGGGGGAAGAATCTCGATGTTCCCTTTCCAGTGCTTTCATGATAGAATAAAGGAAATCATTAGAATAGCAACCATCAAAGAAATACCATGTCGATGAAAATAGAGCGGTGTGTCACAGTACCCCGCTGATCTGCTGAAAAGAGGGTGTCGAAATGGAACTCACAGAACAATTTATCCTGCTTCAGGCGCCGAATCCTGCGGCGGCGGAGAACGGCCGGAAGCTTTCCAAGAGTGGAAAATTTTCCAACCTGCATTGCAGCGCGGATGGGTCTCTTTATTGGGGAGAATGTGCCGGCAGTGGGAAAAACCCTTACCGCGTCTCTGTTGATTGGACCGACCCGCAGTCACCGGTATGCCGGTGTTCCTGTCCGAGCCGACAGTTTCCCTGCAAGCATGCCCTGGGGCTTTTGTTTGAACAGTTGGCGCAGAAGCCGTTTGAGGTCGCTGAAATCCCTCAGGAGATCGCGGACAAAAGAGCGAAACAGGCAGCAAAGGCCGCCAAAAAGGCAATGGCTTCTGAGACCCCCAAGAAGCCGAAAAAAATAAATACCGCCGCACAGACAAAGCGTCTGAACAGCCAACTGGAAGGGCTGGATATGGCGGAACGGATGGTGGAAGATTTGCTCAGAGCTGGTCTGGACAGTTTGGGAGGAAATTCTGCCAAAACCTATGAACAATTGGCGAAGGAGTTAGGAAACCACTATCTCAACGGGCCACAGACTGCTTTTTCGCGAATCGCCCTTGCGGTGGAGACCATTCAGAAGAATCCGGAGCAGGCACAGACCGCCTATGCGGAAGCCCTGCGGATTCTTATTGCGTTGCGCTCTACGATCAAAAAAGGCCGCGCATTTCTCCAGCAGAAGCTGGAAGCAGGACAGTTTTCCGCAGAAGATACTGTTCTGTTTGAGGCTATGGGCGGCGTGTGGCGTTTGGAGGACCTTCATGCTATCGAGGCTTACCGGGAAAATGTGCGGTTGGGGCAGCTCTCTTTTGACGTCTCCTACGACGAAGCGAAACGGGAGTACT
>CALWKP010000112.1 GCA_944381295.1 uncultured Clostridia bacterium
AGCAGGGGTGGACCGTGTATTTCTGGTAGGCGGAGCGCAGGCGGTAGCAGCTTTGGCATACGGAACAGCTGTGATTCCGAAAGTGGACAAAATTGTTGGACCTGGAAATATTTATGTAGCGACAGCAAAAAAACACCTGTATGGTGTTGTGGATATCGATATGATTGCAGGACCATCCGAAATTTTGATTTTGGCGGACAGCAGTGCAAATCCGAAATTCCTGGCTGCAGACCTGATGTCGCAGGCAGAGCATGACCGGTTGGCGTCGGCGATTTTGTTGACGGATTCCGAGGCACTGGCACAGAATGTAGTAGAAGAACTGGAACTTCAGGTAGCAGATTTGTCCCGAAAAGAGATCATAGAAAGTTCCCTCGAACATTACGGGGCGCTTTTGGTGTGTTCGGGGATGGAAGAAGCCGTAGATTTTGCAAACGAACTTGCCCCGGAACATTTGGAAGTCTGTTGCGAAAACCCGATGGAATATATCGGGAAACTGGATAATGCGGGTTCGGTGTTCTTGGGACATTATTCCCCGGAACCTTTGGGTGATTATTATGCCGGACCCAATCATGTGCTTCCGACCAGCGGAACAGCACGGTTTTTCTCCCCGCTGTCCGTAGATAGTTTTGTGAAAAAATCCAGTTTTATTTATTATACAAAGGAAGCGTTGGATCTGGCAAAAAAGGATATTATTAAGCTGGCAGAAACAGAAGGATTGACTGCCCATGCAAATTCCATCAAAGTCAGGGGGTAAGGATCATGTATCAGCTAAATGAAAAGATCCGGGATTTAAAACCCTATGATCCAATTGAGGGGAATTACCGGATTCGATTGGATGCAAACGAATCTTTTGTTCCGCTTCCCTATACAGTCATGACAAAACTGTTGGAAAAGACAGCGTTTTTGCCTTATAATCGATATCCGGACCCCACGGCGGAGGATGTATGCAAGGCGTTTGCGCGGTATTATGGGATTGACCCCGCACTTGTGACAGCGGGAAATGGTTCAGACGAATTGATTTCTCTGATTATGACCGCATTTTTGATGAAAGGGGAAAAGGTAGTCACCCTGTCCCCGGACTTTTCCATGTATAAGTTTTACGCATCGATTGCGGAAGCAGATTGTATCGAGCTGGAAAAGCAGGATGACCTGACAATTGACGTAGATGCCCAGATTGAATTTTGCAATAGCAACGGAGTGAGGTTACTGATTTTTTCAAACCCATGTAATCCCACTTCCTTAGGCCTTGGAAGAGAAGAGACACGGCGTTTAATTCGTTCCGTGGATGCGCTTGTTGTGCTGGATGAAGCCTATATGGATTTTTGGAACCAGTCATTGCTTCCAGAAGCAGCGGATTTTGATAATTTAATCATTCTGAGAACCTGTTCCAAAGCATTTGGTCTTGCTGGATTACGACTTGGGATGGCTGTGGCGAATAAGGTCTTGACAAATGCGCTGAAAGCGGTAAAATCACCTTATAATGTGAACGCACTTTCTCAGGCGATTGCCGCAGAAGTGATCCTGCATCCAGGACTTCTGGAAGAAGCGATCCGCCAAGTTTTGGAATCCCGTGATACCCTTTTCAAAGGGATACAAGAACTTTCCAAGAAGCATTCCGCAATTGAGAAAATTTATGAGCCCTGCACGAATTTTGTGTTTTTACAGGTAAAGGATGCGCAGAAAATTCATGCGGAACTGTTAGCACACAGTATTGCGGTTCGGTTGATTGGCGGAAAGTATTTGCGGATTACAGCAGGGACAGAAGAAGAGAACCGCAGCGTGCTTGCAGCGCTGGAGGATATTTTGACAAAAGAAGGGTGAAAAAGTTTGAGAACCGCAGAGGTATCGCGGAAAACGAAGGAAACAGAGATAGAGCTTTCTTTAAATCTGGATGGCGGCGAGGTAGAGATTTCCACCGGGATAGGTTTTTTTGATCACATGCTGCACGCGTTTGCAGTACATGGTGGATTTGGATTAAAGGTGCAAACAAAGGGTGATCTGGAAGTAGACTGCCATCACACGATAGAAGATACAGGGATTGTATTGGGAAAAGCGTTCGCAGAGGCGTTTGGAGACCGTTCCGGGATTGCCAGGTTTGGCAGCTTTTTTGTGCCGATGGATGAGGCATTGGCATTTGCGGCGGTAGATGTAAGCGGAAGGCCATTCCTGGTATTTCAGGCAGAGTTCCCGGAAGAGCGGATTGGCGGATATGATTCCTGTATGACGGAGGAGTTTTTCCGTGCATTTGCCATGAATGCGGGAATGACACTGCACATTCGGATGGAATATGGGAAAAATTCCCATCATATTGCAGAAGCGATTTTTAAAGCAGCGGCGCATGCAATCAGGCTGGCAGGGAAAGAGACCGCAGCAGGAGAGGTGCTGTCGACAAAAGGCAGTTTAACTTGATAAGAGAGGGGAGGAAGAGGAGATCATGATTATTTTACCAGCAATTGATATTAAGGATGGAGTCTGTGTAAGACTGAAGATGGGCGATTATGCAACTGTCCAGAAAGTGGCGGATAATGCGTTGGATACAGCAAAATGGTTTCGTTCAGAAGGTGCCGAATGGGTGCATATGGTAGACTTGGATGGCGCAAAAGATGGGATGCCGGTTAATTCCGAATTGATTTTTGAGGTACAGGAAAAGAGCGGACTCCAGGTAGAAGTTGGCGGAGGAATCCGCAATATGAAAACCTTAGAGCATTATTTGGATAATGGGATTTCCCGCGCGATTCTGGGAAGTGCAGCGATCAGTAATCCGGATTTTGTGAAGGAAGCCGTAAAAAAGTATGGTAAGAGGATCGCAGTCGGGATTGACGCCAGGGAAGGGAAGGTCGCAGCGGAAGGCTGGACCACAACCTCCCAAGTCAATTATCTGGAAATGGCCAAACGGATGGAAAGTATTGGTGTGCAGTATATTATTTTCACCGATATTGGTTGTGATGGAATGCTCTCGGGCCCCAATCTGGTGGAATTGGATAAGTTGAATAACGCGGTGTCGTGTCATATTATCGCAAGCGGTGGGGTAAGTAGCCTGAAAGATCTGCTGAACCTGAAAGCGTTGAATGTTTATGGAGCAATTTGCGGAAAAGCGATTTATACAGAAGATTTGTCGCTGAAAGCAGCGATCGAAGTCTGCAAAAAGATTTAGTAAAGGAAGAACCTATGGAACATGAAACAAAGAGAGGACTCTTGACAGAGGCAGAGATAGAGAAGTATTTTCAAAAAGCAGAACTGCTTCCGGCAATCGTACAAGAGGAATCCACTGGAGAAGTGCTGATGTTGGCCTATATGAATCGGGAGTCGATGAAAAAGACCCTGGAGACAGGGTATACATGGTTTTTCAGCCGTTCCCGTCAAGAACTGTGGAACAAAGGAGCGACATCCGGCCATTTGCAAAAAGTCAAACGCATTCTGGGAGATTGTGACGACGATACACTGTTGGTGATTGTCGATCAAACGGGACCGGCATGCCATACAGGAGCGCATAGTTGTTTTTTCAATGAGATTTGGAGGGAAGAACCCAATGAATGATACGTTACGGGCACTGTACGAGACGGTGTTAAGCAGGAAAGAGGAGCGTCAGGAAGGGTCTTATACTTGTTACCTGTTTGACCAGGGAATCGATAAGATTCTGAAGAAGTGTGGAGAAGAATGCAGCGAAGTCATTATTGCAGCAAAAAATGGAAAGAATGAAGAAACCGTCTTGGAAATTTCTGACTTATTGTATCATTTAATGGTGCTGATGGTGAATGAAGGCATCCGTTTAGAAGATGTGGATGCGGAATTGCTCAAGCGGAGCGGGAAAACCGGAAATTTGAAAAAGTTCCATCAAGTGGACAAAAACAGTTAAAATAAGATAAGCCCTTGAAAGCTCTTCACACAGCTTTTCAAGGGCTTCGTTGCGCAGTCCTATGATAATTTTCACGCGAGAGGCCTACGTTTTGATAATAGAGGTTCCCAATGAGAAAATTCTTTTAGGAACCAGACTTCTTTTGCCTGGAATTCTTTGCCGTCCAGATAACTCAACGATTCCGCAGGGGTAGTAAAAAGAAATTTTAAGCGGTAAGAATATAACGCCTGATAGCGAAATCCGATCTGTTTGTTTTTTTCATTGGTACCATATTTTCCATCACCGGCCAGTGGATGGCCGATGGATGCCAAATGTGCCCGGATTTGATGGGTTCGACCGGTCAAAAGCTCTACTTCCAGCAAGGAGTAGATGGCCTTGCCAAACCGGCGTTCTTCCAATACACGGTATTTGGTGCGGATGCTTTTCGCGCCGGGAGATGGACGAGAAGAGATATAAACGCGGTTTTGTTTTTCATTTTTTTCGAGAAATCCTTCCAGAATAGCTTCCGTCTGTTCCATTCTGCCACAGACAATGCAGAGATAAATTTTTTGCATTTCCCGCAATTTGACTTTCTCGTTCATAATGCGGAGGGTCTCAGCGTTTTTTGCTGCCATAACAATCCCACCGGTATTCCGATCAATGCGGTTGATTAAAGCGGGCGCAAAGGAATTTTCTGCTTCGGGGAAGAATTCTCCTTTGTTATATAAATAATGTTGGATTCTGGCAATTAGGGAATCAAAATGATAGGTTTCGTCGGGATGAACGATGAGTCCCGGCTGCTTGTCTAAAAGCATCAGGTTTTCATCCTCATACACGATATTGAGCTTGTTAGGAGCTTTCAGAAAATCATATTCTTTTGGTTCCTGCTGAAAAAATTCATCTTTGAGATACATAGAAAGCATATCGCCTTCTTGCAGGCGAGTGGAAATTTCACAACGTTTTCCATTGAGTTTGATATCTTTCTTGCGGATGCTTTTATACAACATGGATTGCGGAAGATTCGGATATGCTTTTGTCAGAAATTTATCGAGACGCTGTCCGGCATCATTTGCGCCGATCATTACAGTTTTCAAACGGAATCACCTGCCCAATACGGTAAACAAATTCATTATATCATTAGAAAAGACATCAATCAAGGCTTGCGGGTTAACCCCGGATGCTTTATAATAAAAATAATAATATGTTAGGGAGTGTAGTGGATATGATCACACAAGAAAGAGTTCTGGAAGTTTTGAAAGAAGCTGGTGTTTTGTTGGAGGGGCATTTCCGCCTGACTTCCGGACGGCACAGCAATAAATATTTGCAGTGTGCGAAAATCTTCCGGAACACCAAGTACAGTGAAGAACTGTGCGCAGCATTGGCAGAGCAGTATGCAAATGATGGCGTGGAAGTTGTGATCGGTCCGGCAATGGGTGCGGTACAGATGGCATATGAAGTCAGCCGCCCTCTAAAATGTGAAAATTATTTCACTGAGCGTGATGAATCCGGTAAAATGCAGCTTCGCCGCGGATTCGTGGTACATCCGGGGCAAAAGGTTCTGATTGTAGAAGACGTTGTTACCACAGGTGGTTCTGTTCGTGAAGTTATTGATTTGGTGCGTGCGGCAGGCGGTGATATCGTCGGAGTAGGCTCTATTGTGGACCGCACCGGTGGAAAAATTGATTTTGGCGTACCGTTTAAGGCTGTTATTTCCGTCGAAGTGGAATCTTGGGAGCCGGAAGAATGCCCGCTCTGCAAAGAAGGAAAACAGGAACTTGTAAAGCCCGGCAGTAGAAAAGTGTAAGGGGGCTGCCAGGTGTGCATGATGAGCACAGGTGCCGCATGAGGAAACGTTTCCTGGAACATGGAATTGATGTGTTTGAACCACATGAAGTCATCGAGATGGTTTTATATCATACGATTGCGCGAGGAGATACCAACGAAACGGCACATAGATTATTGGAACGTTTTGGTTCCTTATCGGGAGTATTCGACGCACCGTATGAAGAACTCTTAAAGATTCCAGGAGTCGGAGAGGTTTCTGCGGCATACCTGAAAATGATTCCGCAAATTTGCCGGCGGTACTATGAAGATGCTTACAGGGAGAAAACAACAGTGTTTGATGCGGAAACTGCGGCAGAGATTTTGAAGAAAAAATTTATTGGCCGCAGTAACGAAACAGTAGTATTGATGCTTCTGGACAGCCAATGCCGGATGTTGCATTGTGGAGCGGTTAACGAAGGTTCCGTAACGGCAGTGCCGGTATATGTCAGGAAAATCGTGTCTCTTGCGCTGAGTTATAATGCAGAATCTGCTGTGCTTGCACATAATCATCCAAGTGGAAATGTAGTTCCGTCACAGGGAGATCTTTCTGCAACGATTGAAGTGTATTATGCGCTGGAAAGCGTAGGTGTCCGATTGCGGGATCATATTGTTGTGTCGGGAGAAGATCATTTGTCAATGTCGCATACAAATCTTCCCAAGGATTTGTTTTCCCCGTTTTAAGAGGAAACTTGTTATCGTTGGAATAAAAAAGGGTACAAGCGAGTTTGTCCTGCTTGTACCCTATTTAAAACGATCTCATGGAAAACTGTAAAGACGTCTTTTTGTCTTCCGGAATTTTCCCGCAAATATTTTCTGTTGGCTCACCATCTACATACAGGTAAACCTTGCCGGCACGGCAGCGGAAGGTCTCTTCTTTTCCGGGAGTGCCGTCGAACGGAGGATGTAAATGTTCCGGACAGATCTGGCCGGGAGTCAGCACGAGTTCTTTTGCACAGCAACGGTCAGTGTTGACATAAGTGACGACCAATAGACCGAATTCCTTGATGCGGCCCAAGCCAAAGTCAGCTACTTCCACATTCTGTTTTTCTTCTTCTGTGAGGACAAGTCCTTGTTTGGCCATCGTATGGATGGTATAGTCACGAAGCTCTTCGTATTCTTTTTTGGTAGGAAAAAATCCTCCTAATCTAAATATTGGGTGGATTCCGTATCCATGGGAATATCTGCACCGTCACGTAAAAGAAGCGGAATCCGTTCCAATGGGCATTGGAAAACGGCCATCGATCGCCCTTGACAAGATCTCCCAATAGATTTGCCATAGGCTTTAGGGCTCCTCCAGGAAGAAATACCGGCAGGATAAACCAATGAAAAGCTTGCCGTGCAGGACGTTTTTTATGGAATTAATTGTAAGGATACTCCATTTGCAAGAGGGTTGCAATCTTTTACACGGATTGCATAAGAAAATGGTAAAGACGCATAATTTTTCATCATCAGACACCTCGTGCATGGGTTTCCACGTAGCGGATAATCTCCTGTGCCTCTTCGGGGGTATCGGCTTCCGTATGAAGATAAAGTCCCTTGTGGGAGAGATTATCCATCAATTCGGGAATATCTTTGGCGGGGGTCATGATAATCAAAGACTTTCCGGCTTTCTGAATCCGTTGGAGAGTCGGCAGATAGTGAACTGCCGAAGGCTGACCTGCTACATGAGTCCACTGGACAGCTTTCAGTTTTTCCAGACCAAGAATGATGTCGAGATGTTTGGTTTGTTCGATTCCATCAAAATGGTATACCGGATAGTCGATCCAGCGAATTTGTTCTTCTAATTCTGGCTTGACAAATTCCTCATACATTTCCTGAGAGATCATCACAGAAAGGTCAGCCTGCATGTGCTGTACCCGTCCTGGAGTCCAAAGATGCATCCAGGCATGTGATCCGCCCTGCATCGTGTGTGGAGTGAGAAGCTGGTAAAATTTTTCACTGGAATCAAGCCATCCACGATTGAGCATCCGAATAGCGGAAAGAACTGTGTCGGGATCGGCAAGCATATCCATCAAGAGATTTTCTGTACCATATAAATGTGCCATCGCATCCAACGTACCGCAGTTATCAGGCATGGAAACCAAAAATTTTCCGTCGCCTGCTTTGGCCAAATAATCCGCCAGAGCAAGGTGTTTTTCCAGAATGTCCGGTTTCCAGCAAGTGTCAAAAGTCTGCTCTAAATCGTCCCAAACAGGATCAAACCAAATCGTATCATGCCCATATTCCGGGACAGCACCAAAATAATTACAATGTCCGGAGGTGCCAAAGTTCAGGAATATAATTGGTAAAGTATCGCCGCCCAGAAAAGTATTTTCAATGCGATGAATATTATTTTTTAAGATAGTTTCCGGATCAGTCCAGTAAGCTAGGAGCTTTTCCGGGGATTCATCCGGGTCAGGATTCAGAAACATGGAGGTTACTTCACCGGGCTTTTTGGGGGCGGGAACGGAAATACAAACTCTATCCTCAATTTCCTGGTTCCCAAAAGCGAGCATACGTTTTTGGACTTTTTCAAAATCTTCTTTATAATACATGTTAGAACCTCATATTGTAGAGATGATCAGGCCGGATGCCTGGAATTTGCAGATGTTTGGGAGCCGGGAAATTCCCGGCCCCCAAACAAAACCGTTAAGTAAGAGAGAATCGGAACGTACAAATTTGTCCCGGTTGAATCGAGAATTTCAAGAGATGATTCTGGAAATCCGCGTCTTCGGACGACTGTTCCGCCAAATTACAGCAACTCACTTTCGCGATTGTTTCCGGCAGAGTGAGGGCAACATGTTGCTCGGTTTTCCCAATACAATAGACACGGAAAATCATGCCATTGCCATCCTCAGCAGGTTTGAATGCAGACAGCCGAACGTTGGACGGAAGATCAGAAAGAAAAGCTTCCGGATTTTCGCAGAGATGCAAAGCTGTGCTGGCGGGGAATTGGAATATCTGAGAAGGATGATTGCAACGGTCTGCCCAAGCAAAAGAACCAGATTTGTCCCAACTGGAAGAACGATAAGAAAGAGAAATATCAAAATGATGTTTGCCAAGACACTGGGCGCCTGGGGTTTCCAGACACCATCCGCCGTTTCCTACGCGGGTGAGCAGGTCAGCCCTGGAAAGCCATCCGACACAGCGCAGGAGCGTCAGACGTAAAGCTGTACCCGATTCCGTTTGGCAAGCCTCATATTCGGTAAGCCCTTCGCATGCCAGAGAAACCCCGGAGGTTTCATTACCAGCATCACAATAGCCATGAGTAATGTTGGTGGGGAAGGGATATTCCATCCAGGTTTCTGGAACGGGAAGCTCCACGGGATGTTCCGTGACAGCAAACGCCGAAGAAGAACGGGAATAATCGGTGACAACTCCGGATGGAAACTCTGCTTGGAGTCGGTGGTCACATGACTGGTTATCTAAATCGATATGGAAAGAAACGGAATCAATTCCAGGATGAAGGGAAACCGCAATGGTAACTGGATTTTTGATCAAGGTACTGCTGCGGGATTTTCTATCCTCGGAAAGACGGTCCGGAAGCATCAGGCAGCCTTTTACCGTTAAAGTACTGGAAACGCCCGGAAGCTCAGATGCATTGATGCACAAACCATCCTGAGAGAGCGTATAAATCGCGTCATTTTTCGGCCAGGAATAGGTGTATTCGTCACCAGCATCTCCAACATCGGTCAGTTTGGCAACGCCGGTGTGAAGTTTTCCAGTTGCTTTTTCCAAAACACTAAAGAAAGAAGTGTTACGATCAAACCATACTGCGTAAAATTCATTCTCAATTTTTGTGTTTTCCAGCGCTTTAGATGCCTGGGATGCTGCGGGACGTACTGTAAAAGAAGAAAGTCCGAATTTTGCTGGAGGGAGCAGCAAGGCGACACGGCAGCGGTTCGTGCGGTAAACTTCGGGAGCAGTGTGATCCTGAAGATGCATAGTGGAGAGTTCTACATCACAAACTTTATCTGGAGAAGCATTATAAAGGGCAACAATTTTTTCGATATTCCGCTGCATAATAATATGGTCAGAGCTGTTCATTAGCAGGACAGAATCCGCAGAAGTACGGGAAGCAAGATCGCGAATCATTGCATTGATTCTGGGAATGGTTTCTTGTGGGTCCTCGCTGAGGTTTGCACTGTTTCCATACCCATTAGGCAAATGGACACACAGAATTTTAGAATCCTGATAGGGTGCATGCCAATAAAATTCTGTTTTTTCTACACTATTGGGAGTTCCGCGCCAGAAAACGGCGGTGGGAACACCAAGCCCTTCCAGAATTTGAGGCATCTGTTCCGGATGACCGAAAGAATCCGGCAAATATCCGACATTGGCAGCTCCGCCAAAATCCTCGCCAGCTTTGGTACCGGTCAAATAGTTACGGATATGGCTTTCCCCGCTGACAAGCATTTCGTCCGGAAGGATATACCAGGGACCAGCACTTAGTTTTCCGGAAGTGATTGCCTTTTTGAGGTGTTCGCGGTTTTCCGGGCGGATTTCCAGATAATCGTCAAGAATAATCAACTGGCCATCCAGCATAAAACAAGCATCAGTGGTTTCCGTTATATCCAGGACCGTATCAATCAAACGAACAAGTTTGGTTTTAAACTGTTCGCGGGTAAGATACCACTCACGGTCCCAATGGGTATGGCAAATCATGTAAGCTTTCATAAAATATAACTCCTTATCCTTTCACGGCGCCGCTTGTCATACCAGCAATAAAATACCTTTGGAAAATCAAGAACAGAACGGCAGGAATGAATATCGCGATCGCGGTCGCGCAGGTGATGGGACCCCATTGCACGCCTTGTTCTGTCATGAAGGTGTACAGACCAATCGACATCGGCTGGATCGCAGTACGGGAAGTCAGCGTTAAAGCAATGATGAATTCGTTCCAGCAAGAGAAGAACGTGATAACAGATACAGCGACAATCCCAGGAACAGTTAGTGGAAGCAAAACTTTTAAGAAGGTTCCTACGGTGCTGCATCCGTCGATATAAGCAGCCTCGTCAAGGTCAGCAGGAATCGCATCAAAGAAAGATTTAAGGATCCAAACAGAGAAGGGGATATTGATCGAGATATAGACTCCGATAAGTCCCTGGAAAGTGTCCAGCATCCGGAAGTTGTTCATCATAACATAGAGCGGGACAATCAAGACGCTGGCAGGAAGCATTTTGGTAATAATGAGGAAAAGCATAAGAGGCTGATTCGCTTTAAAGCGATATCTGGAAAATCCATACGCAGCGAGAGCGGAGAGGATACCCGCAACCAATACGGTAGTAAACCCGATAAAAAGGGAGTTGCGGAAACCGATCGGCATCATTGTTTGGAAAAGGACTTTTTTATAATGATCCAAGGTCGGATTCGGGATATACCATTGCGGAGGATAAACAAACATATCTCCGGGATCTTTGAAACTGGTGATCGTTACCCAGTAGATGGGAGCAAAGAAAAGGAGGAACACCGCAGCATAAAAGACGTAGGTGATAACGGTCTTGATGATTTTTTGGGATTTTTTCATGAATTCTTTTCCCCCTTAAAGACAACCATATAGATCAAGGTAAGGATGAGACTGATGAAAAGCATGACGACGGCCATAGCGGCGCCGCGGCCTAATTGATAGAAGTTGAAGGCGGAATGATACATGTAGAGCGGGAGGACCTCTGTGGCGTTTTTTGGCCCGCCGCCGGTGAGCGCATAGATAATATCGAAATACCCAATCGTACTGATGGTAATCATAATCAAATTGATCAGGAAGGTACTCTTCATCATCGGGATCGTGATGTGAAGGAACCTATTGATGGCGCCAGCGCCATCAATAGAAGCGGCTTCATAAAGATCAGCAGGGATTTTTTGAAGTCCTGCCATTTCGAGCATGAAAGTAAAAGGGACACCGATCCAAACGGTAACAAAAATCAAGGTAGTCATAGCGTTGTCAAGGCTGAGCCAATCTCTGGGAGCAACGCCGAAGTTCAGCAGAAGAGCGTTCAAAAGACCAAGTTTTCCGCTGCGGAGGATCCATTTCCAGGTGAGGCCCAAAGCGATTGGCGGAACGACCCAGGGCAGCATGACACTGGTACGGCCAAGCCAGGAGAGAGGCCGGGATTTCTGGAAAAGGCAAGCAAGGGCAAACC
The DNA here is from genome assembly GCA_944381295.1 of uncultured Clostridia bacterium. Lineage (GTDB taxonomy): Bacteria > Bacillota > Clostridia > Oscillospirales > Acutalibacteraceae > CALWKP01. The sequence continues at coordinate 11,779 of CALWKP010000112.1, forward strand.
CAAAACAGAATTGCCCGATAACGACAAAAATAGAAAAAATCAGAGACAAGCGGATGCTGTTCCAAAACTCTTCGTCAGCAAGGAGATCTGCGTAATTCTGTAAGCCAATCAAGTTTTCCTGGCCCATATACATAAGATTCAGGTCGGTTACACTGAGATAAAATGAATAGAAAAAAGGATAGACCGTAAAGATACAGATCCAGAGCAGTGCAGGAGCAATGAAAAACACATACGCATATTTATGTAGCAGTTTCTGCATGGAAGAACCTCCCCATTTGAGCATGATAGCATAGGAAACGGCGGCACATTTTGCTATGGAAAATGTGCCGCCGCAAATATTACGGATAGATTATTTTACCATAGAATCGGCGACGGCTTGGGCATCAGCAGCAGCCTGATGAATAGCGGCGCCAAGATCCTCTTCGCCGGTAGCAGCACTTTGTACCAACTGCTGGAATGCTTCGTCGATAGCGCTGTAGAGCGGGACGGCATCACGAGTGTGACCACCGTAGGGACCCTGGGAATAGGACTGCCAAACCGGGTCATCTTTGAACAGAGAGTTATGGGATTTCGTTCGGAACTCTCCAGACGTTCCAATATCCAGATCAGCCATATTTGCAGATTTCCAAGGACCACAGAAGGGGTTTATGAAGAGGTCAAGGGCCTTCTGGAGAATAATC
>CALWKP010000113.1 GCA_944381295.1 uncultured Clostridia bacterium
ACCTTCTCTACTTGTTTTCCCATGCGTTCTACAAGTCCGCACAGTTCATCAAGCAATTTCATCTTGATGCTCAAATCTGACGGCAATCCCGGGTTCTGATGCGCCGGGTTTATTGCCTTCCCAATAAACACCTTTAATGACGTACTATCTTCCAACAGCATTTTGGCAATCATCGCTGCACCGTTCTGCTCGTCAAGACGCCGGAAGTAATATTCGTCTGCCTCGTGGTCCAGATAATCCCGGATGATCTCCACAGCACGGCTCAATGTCAAAACACCTTCCGTTACCAGGTCGATACCTTCGATCTTCGCCACAGGCGGCAATGTCGGGTCCACATAATTCAACGTGGTTTCAATCTTTCTGTTCAGTACACGCGCCACAATATTGGCACTTGTCCCGCCGCAGATCATCTTTTTGCCCGGAGACGTCATGAAATCATGCACCATCCGGTTATCATTCGCCTTATCCACCGGCGGGCCAGAGAACATATTCACCGGCATACGCGGGGCGATCCGGACAACCAGACAGGTAGAATCATCCCCGGGACGATCCAAATACAGTTCATCGACCGCCTGCGACAAGGATACCGCCAGACGCGGCGCGGATTTTTCTTTCAGTGTCGTCTTCGCCAGCCATGAGGAAACATTATCCCAGTTCCAGCCGAAATTCAATGCCTGGCCTACCCCGGCGTACACGACACCGTCGCTCACCAGCGCAAGCACATCCCCCGGACGCACAGTAAAGCGGCTTTCCGCAATGTTCTTTCCCGCGCACTGCCGGTATTCCGGTTCCAGATCCATCACTTTGCCGTTCCGGATAAAGATACACGGTGGGTTATCAAATTCCACCAGGTATACGCTGCCGTCGTCAAAAATCTGGAGGATCGAAAACGTGGAATACGCCAGTTTCCGTACATTACAGACCGGCAGTGTATTCGTAATGGTTTCCACCGCCTGTTCGACAGTTGCTCCTTCGTTCAGCATGGTAGAAATGATCGTACTGGTCAGAGTGGACAGAATATTCGCCTTCACGCCGCTGCCTAAGCCGTCCGCCAGCACACAGATCGTGGAATCTTCTGTACGGGTGATCTTCACCTTGTCGCCGCAAAGTTCTTCCCCGTGTTTGTTCAGGCTCCGATATGCGGTATCAACGTGCATTCTCATGTTTCATCACCATCATATACAATCATATTTTTCAGCTTCGTCAGCGTCACCTTGGTTTCGGCTGTGGTCTCGCCCAACAGGCTTGCAATTTGCTGCGCCGCCACCATCTGCTTGTCAATGACCTTCTGTGCCATTTCCATTGTCTCAACACGCAGTTTATACTGATTTTCCTGCGCATTTTCTTCCTTTGTAATATCGCGGAACACACCCATTGCGATATTCTCTTTCGCTATGTACACAATCGACTGCATCGTGGTCAAACCGTATTCCTTATACTGCACCTTCTTCTCGTGGACCGACTCCTTGCTCTCAAACACAAACTGGAAGTCCGAAACATCGATCAGTTCATACAGGCATTTTTCCAACGCTTCGTGGCGGGTGATATGGAACGCTTTTTCCGCTGCTGCGTTAAACTCGATGATATTCATTTCGCTGTCCACAATGATCGTAATATTTGGTGTTTCAGACAGCACATAGTTCGACAGCGATTCCGCACGTTCCTTCATATACGGCATACACATGCCCAGTTCCGCTTTGTTCTGATAGACCGCGATTGCCTTCGCACGGCAGGACGGATAACCGCAGGAACCGCAGTTGAGTTCATCTTCCGGACTCTCCTTGCCGATCTTCGCCAAAATTGCGCGGATGGTCTCTTCATCCGGGATATCCTCTTTCACAGAACGGTCTACAAATTGCATTGCCATCGGGATGCTCTCCGGAAGCGGCGGATATTCCCGATCGTCCTCATGGGCATAGTCTTCAATTTTCAGCTTGGTCGCAAACCTTGACAGACGGTCACGAACCGTTGCCGGACCATTGATGCAGGCTTCCTTGCACATGTTCACTTCGATGAAGCAATGGCGCAGCTCCCCGCGCTGGAGCGAATTGCACAGGTCGATACATTCCTGAGAGCCGTTGACGCTCAGCATCTTCCAATCGCCGGTATCGCCTTTTGCTTTCAGCGACGCAATGATCCCATCCACGACCGGATACATCCGCAAAATACGCGAACTGGGATTCAGGAACGAAGCCGGCGCCGCTTTTTCGGTGAGCTCGCCGTTTTCGTTGAGCCATTTTGCCAGGTCTTCAAAGGTCAGCACCGCGTCGATGTCGTTGTTGTGGCGGATGTCTGCGGCTTCGTCGATCTTTGCGATGCACGGCCCGGCAAACACAACTTTGGTGTTGGCGCCGAAGCTTTGTTTCAACAGACGCCCATGCGCGATCATCGGCGATACCACAGGAGCCATCTGCGGGATCAGGGACGGGAAATAGATCTCGATCAACCGGTTCACCGACGGGCAGCAGGTGGTGATGATATTTTCCATCGTATTTTCCTGGAGCAATTTATGGTACTCGGCAGTTACATAAGCGGCCCCTTCACTGGTCTCGGAAACGCCGAAGAATCCAAGCGCTTTGATCGCACCGATAAATTTCTGCGTGCTTTCCACATCAAATGAACCAAAATACGACGGCGCCAGGGAAAGGATCACCTTTTCCCCTTTGCGAAGGAACCCTTTGACAAGCTCCAGATCGCTCGCCAGGGTCTTGGCTCCCTGCGGACATTCTTCCAGACAGGTCCCACACAGGGTACAGGTACGGTCAATGATCGTGGCCTGTTCGTTTTCCACCTTGATCGATTTGACCGGGCATACTTTGACACATTTGTAACAGTTTTTGCAATTCGCCTTCTTTAATCCAATGACACTCATTTTTCTCACCTATCTTCTCAGCGTAATTAATTCAGCCGTTTCAAGACTTCATCACGGAAAAACGTTTCTGCTTCCATTGGGGTGACTTTAAACCTTTGGCCATTCATGCTCACACAAACACCGTTGCTGGTACACTCTCCCATACAGAAAGAACCCTTCAGTTCAATTTGATCTTGAAGGCTATTCAGTGCGATGAGCCTTTCAAAGATCTTCACCAGATCATGCGAACCTTTCAAATGGCACGAACTACCGATACAAATGGAAATCTCCATGCTTTTGCTTGCCCCTTTCCCGTTGCAAAATCCGAATGTTAATTTTTTGTCATACGGATGTATTTTCAAAATCATTATACCATCCGAATGGTTTTCTGGCAAGCAAAAATCCCTGGCAGGAAAAAGATTGAAACAAAAACAGGCGTTACCCTGTTTTTCTCAACAGAGCAACGCCTCTTCTAAATCTTCTGATTTTTCTGAAACTGATTATTGCTTCGCATCCATCCGCTGTGCTTTGTGCTTTTGCCACACAGCAAACAACGGGCCTGCAATGCATACCGAAGAATAGCATCCGCATGCAATACCAACCATCATCGGAAGCGCAAATTTTGTAACGGAGGGCAGATCATAGATCGCACCTACCACATACACAACCGCTACCGCTGAGAAGGTGCACAACGCTGTATAAATCGAACGGGTCAAGGTCTGGTTGATGCTGGCATCCACCAGTACAGAGATATCTTCTTTCGGTCCCATCAGCCTGCGGTTTTCACGGATACGGTCATAAATAATAATCGT
>CALWKP010000114.1 GCA_944381295.1 uncultured Clostridia bacterium
CTGTCCGGTGGCAAGGCCAATCTGGTTGCCGTAAGAGCTGTATCCGGCAGCCGCCCCCGTAGTGATCTTGCGGGTCGGCAGCTTACCATGGAGCGTATCTTCAAATGCGGTACGCGGGTCACCGGAACCGGTCACACGCATCGCCTGATATACATAGGCGCGGCCGGAAAGCGGGTCACGGATGGCTCCGCCCAAGCAAGTCGCCGCACCGCCAAACGGTTCAATCTCCGTGGGATGATTATGGGTCTCGTTCTTGAACTGTACCAGCCATTTTTCTACTTTGCCGTCGATTTCTACCGGCACTTCGATCGAACATGCATTGATTTCTTCGCTGACATCCAGGTCAGGAATCAGACCGCGTTTGCGCAGCAGTTTCATGCCGATCACCGCCATATCCATCAGGGATACCGGACGGTCGGTCTCGCCGTAAACTTCGCCGCGCGCGTCATAATAGGCGTCAAGCGCCTGCTCGATCGCTCCCGACAGTTTTCCTTCCTGGATCTTTATCGAATTCAGGCGGGTCAGGAACGTTGTATGGCGGCAGTGGTCGGACCAATAGGTGTCGATCACGCGGAGTTCTGTCACAGAGGGGTCGCGGTGTTCGGTGTCGCGGAAATAGCCCTGGCAGAATTTCAGGTCTTCCAGGCTCATCGCAAACCCCATGCCGCCGTAATAGTTTTTCAGTTCCTCGTCATTCCACCCGATAAACCCGGTCACACGCGCCACGTCCGGCGGCACATCGGCTTTCAGGTCCAGCGACTCCGGCTTTTCGAGGGACGCCACACGGGATTCCACCGGGTTGATGAGATAATGCTGGATTTTGACGAATTCTTCGTCGGAAAGGTCCCCTTTGATGGCCACGACACGCGCGGTCAGCACTTCGGGACGTTCGCCCTGGGTGAGCAGCTGCGCGCACTGGGCGGCGGAATCCGCCCGCTGGTCGTATTGGCCGGGGAGGTATTCCATGGCGAAAACGCGATACCCGTCCAGCAGACAGGTTTCTTCATACAAGGTATCCACATTCGGTTCGGAAAAGATGGTCCCTTTGGCGGCGTCGAATTCTTCGGCGGATAACCCGGAAACATCATACCGGTTCAGCAGCCGGAAGCCCTCAATAGCTTTCATCCCCAGATTTTCAATGAGGTCTGTTTTCATCTGTTGGGCCTCTACGTCGAAACCGGGCTTTTTTTCTACAAATACTCTTCGTACGTCCGACATTTTTCCTCCGTTCCGCCGCCGTAACAGCGGCCGCAATACAAAATTCTCAGGATTATCTATCATTTTAACATAAGCTGCGCAGGTTATAAAGTGCGGCAGGCAGAGATTTTTGAAACATTTCCACTTTTCACAAAGAAAGCGTCCCGCCGGGAAGCGGAACGCTTAATTTTCACGAAAAATCATACCCCGAAATTCAGGCGCGGGAGCGGAATCGATTGACAAGAAAGGTAACAAAGAATGCCGCAGCGGCTAAGAGGACAATGGTTCCACCGGCAGCAGTACCACAGTAATAGGAAAGAATCAGTCCCGCAACCCCGGAGACAACAGAAATCAATACCGCAATGCCGTGGTATCCCCGCATGCTGCGCGCGACATTGCGGGCAGATGCTGCAGGGAGCACCAGAAGCGAATTAATAATCAGGACACCGACCCATTTGATGGAAACCGTGACGATGACGGCGACAATGATGACAAACAGTTTCTGGATCAGGCGGACGCGGATATCTTTGCTGGCGGCGAGGTCCGGGTTGATGCTGACAAGCAGCAATTTGTTGAAAAAGAAGAACCAAATGACCAGAACGCCGAGCAAAACAAAGAGGAGCAGAAGAATTTCAGAAGGTTGAACGGTAAGGATATCGCCGATGAGGTAAGAGGAATACTTGGCAAATCCGCCGGAAGCAGAAAGCAGGACCACGCCGAGAGCAAGACCGGTGGAAGAAAAGACGCCGATGATGGTATCAGCCGAAGAATTTCCGGAATCGAGGACCGCGGAGATTCCCAGGGCAAATAGCAGCGCAAAACCGAGCATGGAGAAAAGATAGTTATCCACGCCCATCAGAACGCCGATGGCGATACCGGTCAACGCGGAGTGGCCGAGAGCATCGGAAAAAAAGGACATGCGGTTATTGACGACCATCGTACCGACCAAACCAAAAAGCGGAGTAATCAACAGGACCGCTAACAAAGCATTTTTCATGTAGTGGAACTCTGCCCAGTCGAACGGAAGAAGCGTTTCCATCAGTTGATAAATAGCGTCCATCAACGGTTCCCTCCTTTTGGCAGGCCAAAAATTTCCCGGACTTCTCTACTGGCCATGACCTTGGCAACATCGCCGCACAAAAGGACAGTACGGTCCAGAACGACCGCGCGGGTAGCATAAGCCTCCACATGGGAAAGATCATGAGAAACCAATAATACCGGCATATTGTGTTCCCGGCGCATAGTTGTGACGAGTTCATAAAACGCACCGATCCCTTTCCGGTCTACGGCGGAAACCGGTTCATCGAGCAGCAGAAGATCTGGGCGCGGGGTCAAAGCGAATGCCAGCAGGACGCGCTGTAATTCCCCGCCGGAAAGTGTCCCGAGTCGTTTCCGCAGCAGGTCCGGCTGCGCCCCTACTGTCCGCAAAAGTTCTGCTGCCTGGTCCATGCGGCGTTTTCGGTAGCCAAACCATACAGGACGGTGCTCGTCATTGGCGCAAAGCAAGTCAGCAGCCGTCACCGGCGCACTGCGGTCGAACACCAGGTTCTGCGGCACGTACCCGATATGCGGTTTTCTCACAGGGTTCCCGTTCGGGTCGCTGAAACAGATTTCGCCGGTATAGGGGATGCGTCCGAGCAAAGCTTTGAGCAGGGTTGTTTTTCCGGCGCCGTTGCGCCCGATCAGCGCCATGATCTCGCCGTGATGTACATCAAACGAGACATGCTCCAACAAAGCTTCCCCGCCTTTTTTCACGGAAACATCCCGAATCTGTACACTGCATTTGCATTCCGCTGTTGCCATCATTTAACTCAACGCCTCCTCTAAGACTTCCATGTTTTTTCGCATCGCATCCAGATAGGCGTCTTTCGTCTCTTCGCCTGTCACGCAGGGGTCCAAAAAATACAGGGTCGCGCCGCTTTCTTCCGCGATAATGTTCGCCGCGGATTCCGGGTACTGCGGTTCTGCAAATACAGCTTTCACATCGGTTTCTTCGATCAGCCGGATGGTATCCGCCAGTTCTTTAGCGCTTGGCTGGCTATCCGGTTCCCGGTTGACGACCCGGACGATTTCCAGGCCAAATTCCTCAGCAAAATAGGGGAATGCTTCATGAAATGTGATGATTTGGCGGTTAGGCAGAGGATCGATTGCCTGGTGCATTTCGTCACGCAGGGATTCCAGTTTTTCCTGATATGCCTGTGCATTTGCGCGATAGATTTCCGCGTGTTCAGGGTCTGCTGCGCACAGACCATCCGCAATGGTCCCAACCTGCTGAATATAGTTGCTGATCGACACCCACAAATGGGAATTATCATCCAACACTTCCAATCCCTGACTGGAATCCACGACCGTCAGGTCAGGAAGCTGTTCTGTTACCTTATCGAGAAAACTTTCCATTCCTGCGCCGTTAATGACAAACACATCCGCCTGCTCGAGGTTTTTCATATCCGAGGACTGCAACTGATAATCATGAAGACATCCGGTCTGCTGACCAGCCATATTATCGACCTGAACACCGTCGATCCCGTCGGTGATGTTGATGGTCATAATGTACATCGGATAAAATGACGTAACGATACGGAATGAGGCATCGGACTGTGGTGCAGCGCATCCAGATGCGCAAAAACAAGAGAAAAGAACGGCAAAAAGAACGGATAAAAGTCGTTTCATAGATCCTCCTAAATGCAAATAATTTGCATTTACCATCATATCCCCTTTCCCCCAAAATGTCAAGCCCACGCCCGCGTCGTGACCTCCGCCTGGCTGTCAGCGGGAGACTTCCCTAGCACCCGCATTTTTTCCGAGAGCAGAAACAGACTCCCATAGAGCTAAGTGATGACGGTCCCTAAAAGTTTTCATGTTTTTGTTCAAAAAAGGTGGGGGTTATAACACCCCTGTCCTTTTGTCTTTAGGGAGCTTGTTGCAACGCAAGAAACTCTTTTTCTTAAAAAGGCAGAAAGGCGCCCCTTTCGGGACGCCTTGTCTATCAAGATGGTTTTTTAAAGGGAAGGACGGCTTATTCACGCCCAAACAAAGAATCTAGGGATACCTTCAAAATTTTTGAAATGGCATCAATTTCAATATCGGTAACAGCTCTTTGACCGTTTTCAATACGGGAAATCGACCCGCGGCAAGTATAAACCGCCAGAAGTTCCAATTTTTCGGATAATTGTTTCTGGCTTATTCCGGCTCGCATCCGGGCTTCTTTGATACGGGGACCAATAATATTCTGTTTTTCGGAATCAAGAATTCTCTTCATATTGACACCTGAAATAGAAATATACCTAATATATGGGAAAAGTAAAGAGTCAACTATGGGACGAAAAAATAAATTTCCTGCAATCTTTCGTTCTTCATGATAAATGGAATGCGAAAGCATAGGGTGCTTTCGCATTCCTGTTTGAAGACAAGCAGGTTCAGAGGGCTTTGTCAACGACGGCGCAGCCGTTCATTTTATCGTTGACAAAGATTTCTGGACCTGCTATGAATTTCTATTGCCATACGAAAAATTTTCTGGTGCAACACATGTTATCCTTTGGCATATTCCTGAAACCGTTTTGCGGTACGGTACAGATAGACTAGTTTTAGGATACTCACAACAATGGTGCCGATCAATGCGGCGAAAAATAATAGGATCCCCAGGAATGCGAAAATCAGCATCACAAGGATGATTCCGAACATACTAAGGAACATGGCAATAAACCATTTCCAAAGACTTTTCCATTTTTCTGATAAAACAAGATCGACAGCTATAAGAATTTCGGCATGACCCTGGTATTCGTAGTATTCTCCAACAAGTGCTATCACCGCCGCGGGCAGAAGGAAAATGATGGTCCAGGAACTGGAATCCGGGTCGCTGATAGAAAAAGCAGATGCTAAAGCGCTTGCTGTTACGGCAATCAAACAACAGATACCAGAAGTGCGGTAACGGTTGTTTTCCCGGGACAGCACCAGTAGAATTGCCCCATAAGCAACGTGACATGCTATATGAAGGATCTGCCCTGGAACATATAACCATGGCAGCCATCCTGCGATATTTTGATTGATCAGCAGTTCTGCCACTGTTGCCGGTATGATTAGACAAAACAAGAGCCAAAGCCAGCGCCCGAAAAAACAGATTTCTGCGCAAGTTCTTTTTTTCGCATGACTTCTTCGGCTTCTCTTCTCTGCCGCTCTTTTGGCGCGGAACCCTTCTGCTGTAATTTGCCGCAGAAGGTAAAAAGACAGGTACTGCAAGAATCATGACCTTTTTCCCGGCAGCATTTTGCGATTTCGCAGTCGCCGCTTACAAGCTTACCCGGCCCTTCCTTGCAGCCCGGACAGTGCAATGTTTCTCGAAAGCTGCATTCTTCACAGCTTTTTCCGCAATAAGTAGACGCCATACGGATTCCCTTCCCTTTTCAATGGCAGGAGAACCTGCGATATTATCCTGACAGCATATAGACGTTATTTTCCAAACAGCTCTGCTGCACGCTGCATCCGTTCGATCACCGGGACCGAGAATGGACAGTTGCCTTCACAGCTTCCACAAGCGATGCACTCGGAAGCGGAATGCTCCAGAGCCAGATAATGTGCGCGCACTGTATCAGGGACCTTCTCACTAAGTTCCGCCAAATCCAGGAATTTGTTTACCTGGGCAACATCGATATGTGACGGACATGGCAAGCAATGGTTACAGTACATGCATTTCCCTTTCATGGAATACTTTGGCGCGTTTTTCAATACGCTGGAGTAGTCCTTTTCTGCATCCGTTGCTTCTTCATACCGCAGCGCACAGGCAACCTCCTCTGGTGTGCGCGCGCCGTACATCACGCTCGCAACCGCGGGGCGTGTCAGCGCATAGTGGACGCATTGCTCCGGGGTCATAGCCGCACCAAACGGGGAAGTTTCTGCTTTGAGCAGTGCTCCGGCGGCAAGTCCTTTCATGACGGTAATCCCAACGCCCATGGCTTCACAGGTACGGTACAATTCCGCACGTACGGGGTTGATTCCTTTCAGGCCGCTTTTTTGGTAGTTTTCTGCAGCAAACAGAGCTTCCAGTTCCGTTTCTTCCGGCATGCTGTCATACGCTGCGTTGATACTGAACATCAACACATCGATCAATCCTGTTTTTACCGCACGCAATGCCTGTACCGGATTGTGAGAACTCATTCCCAATGTCCGGATTACCCCATCTTTTTTCAGTTTCGTACAGTAATCGATCAATTCTGTGTCAAATACCGACGCATAATCTTCTTCGCTGTCCACAAAATGAATCATGCCGATATCTACATAATCTGTCTGAAGCCGTGCCATAAAATCTTCAAAGAAGAATTTGCAGTCACTCAGTTTTCGTACACGTTCATATTGTCCGTCTACCCATCCGGAACCAATATGTCCCTGCAAAAGTACTTCTTTGCGACGGCCTTCCAGAGCTCGTCCAATATCGGTACCAAATTAGAGCTCCGACCTGAATACATCCAGAACATATACAAAACCTCCAAGAGAGCAGACAATTACCGGCTTCATTCCCTC
>CALWKP010000115.1 GCA_944381295.1 uncultured Clostridia bacterium
CTATCACACGATATTGCAGTTCCATCGGTATCAAATACCTGACGGTCTATGCTTTTTCTACGGAAAACTGGAAACGTCCCCTGGAAGAAGTTAGTGCTTTGATGAAATTGTTTAAGCAATATTTGGAAGAAGCGCTGAGGGATTTCATGGATGAAAATATTCGTGTACGATTTATCGGGGACGTTTCTGTTTTTTCGGAAGATTTGCGAAACCTGATCGCCCGGGTAGAAAAGGAATCAAGCGTTAAAACAGGAATGGTGCTCAATATCGCCATGAATTACGGAGGACGGGCGGAAATTACCCATGCAGTTCGTGAGTTGGCGGCACAGGTACAGGCTGGTAAAATCGACCCTGAAAAGATTGGGGAAGAAGAGATTTCCAGCCGGTTATATACAGCAGGACAGCCTGATCCTGATTTGATTATCCGGCCCAGTGGGGAATGCAGGATTTCAAATTTCTTGTTGTGGCAATCCGCCTATGCGGAGTATATTATTATGGATATTCTATGGCCTGATTTTAAGACAGCGGATCTTGATTGGGCATTGCGTGAATACTCAAACCGGAACAGGAGGTTTGGAGGGGTATCATGAAAAACAGGGTGTTATCCGGTGTTGTTCTTGTATCGTTTATTGTGGCAATTGTATGTTTTAACGATACATTCCCAATGGCATTAAATATTGCATTGGCATTGGTTTCGGTTTTGGGAGTGTGGGAGATCATTTCGGCGTTAGGAATGGCGAAAAATTATATCCTGACGGTGCCGAGTTTGTTGTTTGCGGTAATGCTTCCATTATTTCAGGAAGATCTTTGGCGGCAGACGTTGTATTTTGCCTATGTAGTTCTTTTGTTCAGCGGATTGGTGCGTTACCATAAAAGCGCGACTTTCCGTGAAGTTGGCATTGTGTTCAGTATGACGCTGATGATTCCAACTGCCTTGGATACCCTGATTGGCTTGCGGAACGTCGGCGGAGAACATGGGATGTTCTATGTGATTATTGCGATTTTTTCGGCTTGGATTGCGGATACGGGAGCTTTTTTTGCCGGAAGTCTGTTTGGAAAACATAAACTTTGTCCGGAGATCAGCCCGAAAAAGACAGTGGAAGGCGTTGTTGGTGCGTTTGTGCTGAATATTGCTGCGATGCTGGTGTTTGGTTATGTGTTCCAGGCGTTTTATTACCAGCATTCCGTCGAAGTATCTTATCTTACTTTAGCGGTGATTGGAGTAGGAAGTTCGATCACTTCCATTTTAGGAGACTTAAGTTTTTCCCTGATTAAGCGAAGCTGTCATATTAAGGACTTTGGACAAATGATTCCTGGGCATGGCGGGATTTTAGACCGTTTTGACAGCGTGATCTTTACCGCACCTTTTGTATTTATCCTGGTACAAATGATGCCCATGATTGCTGGCTGACCGGGAATGTGAAATATTTCAGTGGAATGGTGAATAATAATGAAGAAAACGCTTGCATTGCTAGGTTCAACTGGATCAATTGGAAAGCAGGCGCTGGATGTAGTCAGGGGATTGGGCTGGTCGGTCCAAGCGCTGGCTGCACATAGCAATATACAGGAACTTGAAAATCAAATCAGAGAATTCAAACCGCAACTTGTTGCGGTTTTTGACTTAGAAGCGGCAAAGACGCTGCGGATTGCCGTAGCGGATATGGACGTGAAGGTTGTGCAGGGGATGAGTGGCCTTTGTGAAGTTGCGGCCTGCGAAAGTGCGGAACTTGTGCTCAATTCCGTGGTAGGCATGGTGGGGCTGCAGCCAACCTTGGCAGCGATCCAGTCAGGAAAGAAGCTTGCCCTTGCGAATAAAGAAACGCTGGTAGCCGGTGGGAAATTGGTAATGGATGCCGCTAAACGGAATAAGGTGCCGATTTTTCCGGTGGATAGCGAACATTCAGCGATTTTCCAGTGCCTTCAGGGAAGCCCTGGGGAGAAAGCTGTCAAAAGGTTGATTTTAACGGCTTCCGGAGGGCCGTTCTTCGGCAGGAATCGAAAAGAGTTGTCCGAAGTAACACCAGAACAGGCGTTGAAACATCCGAACTGGCAAATGGGGGCAAAAATCACCATCGATTCTGCCACGATGATGAATAAAGGATTGGAAATCATCGAGGCATCCTGGCTGTTTGCTATGCCGGCGGAGAGGATTGACGTTGTGGTGCATCGGGAAAGCGTCATCCATTCGATGATCGAATATGTGGATCATTCAGTGATCGCACAAATGGGAGTACCGGATATGCGGATTCCCATCCAGTATGCCTTGACGTATCCGGAACGCTTCCGGTCGCCGGTAAGTCCGTTGAGCCTGACGGATTATGGAAAATTGACCTTTTTTGAACCGGATACGGATACTTTTGTTTGTATGAAAGCGTGTAAAAAGGCAATTGCGCGAGGCGGCTTGGCGCCTGCCGCAGCAAATGGCGCAAATGAAATGGCGGTGCGGCTGTTTTTGGAAGGCCGCATTTCCTTCCTCGAAATTGGGGAATATGTGATGGAAGCAATGGAACGCCAGCCGGATGTCCAGGAGGTCGTTTCCGTTGAACAGATTTTAGATGCCGACAGAGCTGCAAGGGACTTTGTCCGGAGGGCTGCCGGCTGTTAGCGGGGTGTTTGCAATTATCAACGTTTTGCTCATTATTATCGCGGTGCTGTTATTCGGCATCATTATTTTTGTACACGAATTCGGTCATTTTTTCACAGCGAAGCTGTCGGGAATCAAAGTGAATGAATTTGCTTTGGGAATGGGTCCCACACTGCTGCGCTTTGGAAAAGGAGAAACGAAATATTCTCTGCGATTGTTCCCGATCGGAGGGTTCTGCGCCATGGAAGGTGAAGATGCGGAAAGCGACGATGCCAGAGCGTTTGGAAATAAACCTGTGTGGAAAAGAATCATCGTGGTAGTTGCCGGCGCAGTCATGAACATTTTGTTAGGCGTCATTTTAATGATGATCCTGTTAGGTCAGGAACCAATGTTTTCTTCTACAACGATTGGACAGTTTACAGAAAATTCCGCGTTACAGCAGGCGGGACTTGAAGTAGGCGATCAGTTTTATTCCATTGACGGCTATCGCACTTATGTAGATCGGGATATCAGTTTTGCGCTTGCAACTGCGGACCCGTCCAGTGTAGATATCGTGGTATCGCGGAATGGGGAAAAGATAGAATTTTCCGATGTCGCGTTGGCGACAAAGGAATCGGATGGGACGCAGGTGGTATCTCTGGATTTTTATGTGTTGCCAATTGAAAAAAATCCCTGGACGCTGCTCACAAAGTCCTGTGCGGATACCGTCTCGACCGTACGGTTGGTCTGGTCCAGCTT
>CALWKP010000116.1 GCA_944381295.1 uncultured Clostridia bacterium
GAGGTGCAATCGGATATCTCGGCTTTACGGGGGATATGGATACCTGTATCGCTATCCGGATCGCCTATAAAAAGAACGGGACGGTTTTTGTCCGGAGCGGAGCAGGAATTGTAGCCGATTCTATCCCGGAGAAAGAATTTGAAGAGTGTATCAACAAAGCAAAGGCGGTAGTTAACGCCTTGCAACTTGCCGGGGAGGAAGATTTATGACGCTGCTGATTGATAACTATGATAGTTTTTCCTATAACCTATATCAGTTGCTTGGAGAACTCGACCCGACGGTAAAGGTGATTCGGAACGATGAAATGACAGTGGAAGAAATCCGGAAGTTAGCTCCGGAACGTATTGTGCTTTCCCCGGGACCGGGACGTCCCGAAAAAGCCGGCATAATCATGGAATGTGTCAGAACTCTTGGAGAAACGATTCCGATACTCGGTGTTTGTCTGGGACATCAGGCGATTTGCGCGGCGTTCGGCGCCACAATTACCTATGCGAAACAATTGATGCACGGAAAACAATCCAGGGTACAATTGGACCGGAATTGCTCCTTGTTCCATGACTGCCCGGAAACGGTGCTTGTAGCCCGTTACCATTCCCTGATTGCCGATACAGAAACGCTCCCAGATTGTTTGCAGGTAACCGCCGTGACAGAAAATCGGGAAGTAATGGCAGTTCAGCATAAAAAATATCCTGTTTTTGGCGTGCAATTCCATCCGGAGTCCATTATGACACCCGATGGGAGAAGAATGCTCAAAAATTTTCTATATTTTCCAAGAAAGAGATGATATGATGATTAAGGATGCAATTGTAAAAATTGTCAATAAACAAGACCTCAGCTTTGAGGAAGCATATACCGTAATGAATGAGATCATGAGCGGAGAGACCACCGCCACACAGAACGCGGCTTTTTTAGCGGCATTGTCAACCAAAAGTGCGCGGGCAGAGACGATTGACGAGATTGCAGGTTGTGCTGAAGCAATGCGTGCCCATGCAACGAAAGTGGAAACAGAAATGGAGCTGTTTGAGATCGTAGGGACAGGTGGGGATAATGCCCACAGTTTTAATATTTCAACGACAGCTGCACTTGTTGCCGCGGCAGGAGGCATGAAAGTGGCAAAGCACGGGAATCGTGCAGCATCTTCCCGGTGTGGGACAGCCGATTGCCTAGAGGCTTTGGGCGTTAATATCCAGCAAAGTCCGGAAAAATGTCTGGAACTGCTCGAAGAAGTTGGGATGTGCTTCTTTTTTGCGCAGAAATACCACACTTCCATGAAATATGTGGGGGCCATCCGGAAAGAGCTTGGGTTTCGTACCGTATTTAACATCCTTGGACCGTTGACCAATCCGGGAAGTCCGAAATTGCAGCTTTTGGGGGTCTATGACGAATATCTGGTTGGTCCGTTGGCGCAGGTGTTGATGAATCTTGGCGTGAAGCGCGGAATGGTTGTTTATGGGCAGGACAAACTGGATGAAATTTCTATGAGCGCGCCGACAACGGTTTGCGAATTCCGGGATGGTTGGTATAAAATGTATACGATCACTCCGGAAGAATTCGGGCTGGAGCGTTGTGCAAAAGCTGACCTCGTGGGAGGAACGCCGGAAGAAAATGCAGCGATCACGCGGGAGATCCTGGGAGGGAAGAAAGACCACAAGCGGGATGCGGTGCTTTTGAATGCCGGAGCCGCCCTGTATCTTGGAGGGAAAACGGAAAATGTAAAAGAGGGCGTCAGCTTAGCAGCAGAGCTGATCGATTCAGGAAAAGCTCTTTTGACGCTGGAAAAGCTGATTGAAGGGAGTAACCGCGGGGAGGTAGGCGGATGACGATTTTAGAAGAACTTGCCGAGTATGCAAAGGTGCGGGTGAAGCAAAAGCAGAAAAGAACTCCTCTTGTAAAGGTGCGGGGACAGGCGGAATTCCTTCCCAAAGGGGAATTTGCTTTTGAAAAAGCATTAAAGAAACCGCAACTTTCCTTTATCTGTGAATGTAAAAAGGCTTCTCCATCCAAGGGGGTAATTGCGCCGGAATTTCCTTATCTGGAAATTGCGAAAGAATATCAGATGGCGGGAGCGGATGCGATTTCCGTACTTACTGAACCCAAATGGTTTTTGGGAAGTGATATTTGTTTAAAAGAGATTGCGGAGAATGTCCCACTCCCTTGCCTCAGAAAAGACTTTACGGTAGATCCTTATATGATCTATGAGGCGAAGCTTTTGGGAGCATCTGCTGTTTTGTTGATTTGTTCCATCTTAGAGGAAGCGGAACTCAAAGAATATCTGGAAATCTGTAATGGATTAGGACTTTCCGCTCTGGTGGAAGTGCATGATGAAGGGGAAGTCGAAAAAGCCTTGCGTGCGAAAGCGCGAATCATAGGAGTAAATAACCGTAATTTAAAAGATTTTACCATAGATACAGAGAACAGCAGCAAGCTGAGAAAGCTGATTCCAAACGATGTATTGTTTGTGTCAGAGAGTGGGGTACAATGTGCAGAGGATGTGGAACGCCTGAAACAGATCGGTGCCGACGCGGTGTTGATTGGAGAAACGTTGATGCGGGCGGAGGATAAACAAGCTTGTCTCGCAGAACTGAGGCGACTTTTATGACAAAGATCAAGTTGTGCGGATTGACCAGATTGTGTGAAATAGAAGCGGTAAATGATTGTAAACCAGATTATATAGGTTTTGTGTTTGCGAAAAACAGCAGGAGATATCTTCCGTTTGAGGAAGCCGTGCGGCTGAGGGAGAGGTTATCCCAGGGAATTTCAGTGGTAGGCGTATTTGTCCGGGAAGAAATTCCGGTTGTTGCAAAGCTGCTGAATGAAGGGGTGATCGACTTGGCTCAGCTTCATGGCGGAGAAGAGGAAGAATATCTGGCAGGGCTGCGAAAATTGACGAACAAGCCGGTGATAAAAGCATTTCGAGTGGAGTGTAAGGAAGATATCTGCGAGGCAAGAGATAGTTCCGCAGACTATATTTTATTGGATTCCGGGAGCGGCGGGACCGGTAAGGTGTTTCGTTGGGAACTGGTCAAAGATTTGGATAGGCCTTATTTTCTTGCGGGAGGGCTGAATTTGGAAAATATCAGGGACGCACTGGAAACGCTTCACCCTTACGGAGTAGATATCAGTTCCGGGGCGGAGAGTAACGGGAAAAAAGACCCTGAAAAAATACATTGGTTGGTTTCGATCGTAAAAAACAAAAGGTTATAAGGAGATGCAGCGATATGACAAATCAGAAGGGGCGTTTCGGCATCCATGGCGGACAATATATTCCGGAAACATTAATGAATGCCGTGACAGAGCTGGAAAAGGCGTATGATTATTACAAGCAGGAACCGGAATTCAACCGAGAACTGCAAACGTTATTTAATGAATATGCGGGAAGGCCGTCGAGACTGTATTATGCAGAAAAGATGACAAAAGATTTGGGCGGAGCAAAGATCTATCTCAAACGAGAAGATTTAAACCATACGGGGGCACATAAGATCAACAACGTGTTGGGACAGGCGCTGCTGGCGAAAAAAATGGGAAAGACCCGCTTGATTGCCGAGACCGGTGCGGGACAGCATGGAGTGGCAACAGCGACGGCTGCGGCGTTGATGGGAATGGAATGTGTGGTATTCATGGGAAAAGAGGATACCGTCCGGCAGGCGTTGAATGTATATCGCATGCGGCTTTTAGGGGCAGAGGTAGTCCCGGTGACAAGCGGGACAGCTACGTTAAAGGATGCGGTATCGGAGGCGATGCGTGAATGGACCAGCCGGATTGACGATACCCATTACTGCCTGGGGTCGGTGATGGGGCCACACCCGTTCCCGACAATTGTACGGGATTTTCAATCGGTAATTTCCAAGGAGATCAAAGCGCAGATGCTGGAAAAAGAAGGAAAGCTCCCGGATGCAGTGATTGCGTGTGTCGGAGGAGGATCGAACGCAATTGGAAGTTTCTATCATTTTATCGATGACCCGGAAGTAAAGTTAATTGGCTGTGAAGCGGCGGGGAGAGGCATCGATACGTTTGAAACAGCTGCAACGATTAATACAGGGAGGTTAGGGATCTTCCATGGAATGAAGTCCTATTTCTGTCAGGACAGCTATGGGCAGATTGCGCCGGTCTATTCGATTTCCGCGGGGCTGGATTACCCGGGTGTCGGGCCGGAGCACGCTTATTTGCATGATATCGGCAGGGCGGACTATGTTGCCATCACCGATGAAGAGGCGGTATGCGCCTTTGAATATTTAGCGAAGATGGAAGGAATCATTCCGGCGATCGAGTCGGCGCATGCGGTGGCCTATGCCCGAAAGCTGGCTCCAGAAATGGGAAAAGACAAGACGATTGTGATTACGATTTCCGGCCGAGGGGATAAGGATTGTGCGGCGATTGCGAGATATAGGGGAGAGGATATCTATGAGTAACATCAAATCTGCTTTTGAAAATGGAAAAGCATTTATTCCGTTTATAACCTGTGGTGACCCGGATTTAGAGACAACTGCGGAAGTAGTCCGTGAGGCGGCAGAACATGGCGCTG
>CALWKP010000117.1 GCA_944381295.1 uncultured Clostridia bacterium
CTATCTGCCGGTTGGCCCAGATGGCTCGTGCAGCCGGGATGCATCTTGTGATCGCAACGCAGCGGCCTTCTGTGGATGTGATTACCGGGATCATCAAGGCCAATATCCCGAGCCGTATTGCCTTTGCGGTGTCTTCTCAGGTCGATTCCAGAACGATTTTGGATATGGGAGGCGCGGAAAAGCTGTTAGGGCGCGGGGATATGTTGTTCTCGCCGGTTGGTTCCCAGAAACCGGTCCGCATCCAGGGATGCTTTGTGAGCGACGAAGAAATAGAGTCGATTGTAGGGTTTGTGAAAAAGGCACAGGAATCCGGATATGATGAATCAGTAATAGAAGAAATTGAAAAAAATGCGGTTGCGGAGCCGGGAAAATCGGAGAATGCAGAGGATAGCGGGGATCGCGACCCCATGATGGAAGAAGCGATCAAATGTGTCGTGGAGGCAGGCCAGGCATCCACGTCTCTGTTACAGAGACGCTTACGGCTTGGATATGCGCGCGCAGGGCGATTGATCGACGAGATGGAGCAGATGGGAATCGTAGGGCCACACGAAGGCTCTAAGCCGCGACAGGTCTTGATTACCTATCAGCAATATTTGGAACGTAATATGCAGATTGCCGACCAACAGGAGAATTCCTGAGGCGACGAAGATAGGGAGACAATAATGCCTTTTTTACCAATCACAAAACAGGAAATGGAAGAACGCGGATGGGATCGTCCGGACTTTGTCCTGGTGACAGGAGATGCGTATGTGGATCATCCGACATTTGGTCCGGCGATCATCTCACGCCTGTTGGAAGCCTATGGCTATCGTGTGGCGATTTTGGCGCAGCCAGACTGGAAAAATGATCGGGATTTCACCCGATTTGGATGCCCGGAACTGGGATTTCTGGTGACAGCAGGGAATATTGATTCCATGGTGGCGCATTACACAGCAGCGCGGCGGAAACGCAGTGATGATGCTTATTCTCCTGGTGGGAAAGCCGGAAAACGTCCGGATAGAGCGGCGATCGTTTATACCAAAATTTTGAAAAAGCTGTATCCGGATACCCCGGTGATTCTGGGAGGATTGGAAGCATCGCTTCGCAGGTTTGCACATTATGATTATTGGGATGACGCTATCCGTCCTTCGATTTTATTGGATTCTGGGGCGGATTTGTTGACCTATGGGATGGGCGAAAAACAGACCTTGGAAATTGCGCAGCGGCTTCGGGAAGGCGAACCCGTATGTTTACTGCGGGATATCCGTGGGACATGCTATGCGGTCCCAGTAAAGGAATATCGTCCGGGACCAGCGGTAGAGTGTCCAAGTTATGACCAGGTTTGCGCTTCCAAGCGGGAATATGCGGTGTCCTGCCGCAAAGAGCAGGAGGAACAGGATGCTGTGCGAGGCCGCCGTGTAATTCAGCGGCATGGAGACAAAATATTGGTGCAGAATCCGCCGATGCAGCCTCTGAATACAAAAGAACTTGACGAAGTATATGAACTTCCTTATGAACGTACCTACCATCCGAGTTATGAAGCGGAAGGTGGGGTTCCGGCTATTGAAGAGGTAGAATTTTCGATTACGCATAACCGCGGCTGTTTTGGGGCATGTAATTTTTGTTCGATTGCATTCCATCAGGGCCGTGCGGTCACAGTGAGAAGTAAAGATTCGGTACTGCGGGAAGCGGAAATGCTGACCAGGAATCCGCATTTTAAGGGATATATCCACGATGTGGGAGGGCCTACGGCAAATTTCCGGCTTCCGTCCTGTACAAAGCAGGCCAAGGAAGGATTATGCAAAGGCAAAAAATGCCTTGCCCCAAAACCCTGTCCGGCGTTACAGGCAGACCATAGCGAGTATCTGGAGATTCTTCGGGAAATGAGGAAGATTCCAAAGATTAAACGGGTGTTTATCCGATCAGGAATCCGCTTTGATTATCTGCTGCAAGATTCGGACGATTCCTTTTTTAAGGAATTGGTCAAATATCATATAAGCGGACAGCTCAAGGTTGCACCGGAACATTGTTCTGCTAATGTCCTGGACTGCATGGGGAAACCGCATTTTGAAACTTATCTGAAATTCCGGAAGAGGTTTTATGAGTTGACCAAATCTATCGGAAAAGAACAGTATCTGGTACCGTACCTGATGTCCTCTCATCCTGGAAGTACCTTAAAGGATGCGGTGGAATTAGCACTGTTTCTGAAAAAGGAAAAGCTGCGTCCGGAACAGGTGCAGGATTTTTATCCGACGCCAGGGACGATATCCACCTGTATGTTTTATACAGGGTTGGACCCTTATACCATGAAAGAAATCTATGTTCCCCGGAGCGACCGGGAAAAAGGAATGCAGCGTGCGCTGCTGCAATATTTTGACCCCAAAAATCAGGCAAAGGTGATTGCGGCGTTAAAAGCGGCGGGCCGGGAAGATCTGATTGGAAACGGACCGGAATGTCTGGTTCGTCCCATGCCAGGAAATGCCTATCATGGAAAAGAAAGTGCTGGTGGGAAAGGGAGACCAGGATGGAAAAAGAGCGCTCCGAAAACGAAAGACCGCAAAAAAGGAAATGGGAAAAGAAACCGCTGATAAAAGCGGGAATTGGCGTAGCGCTGATAGGAATTCTGTTGTGGATTGGCTGGATGAGTGGAGCAACCTGGAAAGGACTCTATTCGTTGCTTGGTCTGACAGATTTTGGCGGAGCAGCAGATCAATGGCCGATGTCCGTATGTATGCTGAATGTGGGAAAAGCGGATGCACTGGTGATCGAGTGTGACGGGGAAACCATGTTAGTAGACGGAGGAACGGCAGATTATGGGGATGAGATTTGCCAATATTTGAAGCGAAGAGGGACAGAAAGCTTGAAATATGTGGTGAATACACACCCTGACAGCGACCATGCAGGAGGAATCGCGGAAGTATTGGAGCAGTATGAAGTAGGAACATTCCTTTGGCCACATTTCCCGGAAGAAATCCTGGCGGAAGGGTCTGGATGGGAAGAAGCACAGAAAGTTTGCCGGGAGAAAGGAATCCTATCGAGAAATGTAGGCGTAGGAGAGTTATTGTATCTGGGTGATATGCGGATAGAGGTCCTTGGTCCGGTAAAAGAGTATGAAGATGCAAATGATAATTCTGTTGTGCTTCGGTTAGTGTATGGGGAATCGAAAATCCTGTTGACTGGTGATGCTGAAGAGCCGGCAGAAAAAGATCTGATCGAACGGGGTAGACTGGAAGCGGATGTGTTGAAAGTGGGACATCACGGAAGTTCTACTTCGACCTCGGCAGCGTTTTTAGAGGAAGTTATGCCGGAGACGGCATTGATCTCAGTGGGCCCTGATCGAAATAATCTGCCGCGCAGTGATGTACTGGCGCGATTACGGGAAGCAGGAGCGGATATTTACCGAACAGATTTCGATGGTTCTGTGCTGGTAGTCAGCGACGGAAAAACAATAAAAGTCATTACGGAAGAAGAAGGAGAATAAATATGAAGACGTTGATCATTGACAGGTTTGAAGGAACCTATGCCATTTGTGAGGATAAAGACCAGAAATATTTTGGAATCGAGATTGCCGAATTACCGCAGGGAGCAAAAGAAGGCGATGTGTTGGAGATCAGTGCAGAAGGGGAACTGTCGATCAATGAAGAAAAGACAGCGGCACGCCGGTCAAAGATCAAGAAGCTGCAAGATACATTATGG
>CALWKP010000118.1 GCA_944381295.1 uncultured Clostridia bacterium
CTCCTGATAGTAAGCACTGGTGCGGGAAAAAGAGATTTCCTGTTTTTCCCGGCAGATAACTTCCCCGGACAAATCTACAAGCACCGCAGTAAAATGTTCCCGACTGATATCGATGCCGACAGCGGTCCTTGCGTCCTTTACTACGGAAAATGATCTTGCGCGGCGCCCACCAGTACTTTCGGCGGCTCCGGAATCTTTTACAAGACCATCCTGCTGGAGTTCTTCCAAATTTTGGGTGACCGTAGGCAAGGACAAACCCAAACGGTGCATGATCTCCTGCTTGCTGACGCCTTCCGGGGTTTCGTAGATCAAACGGTAAATTTTTGCCCGATTCATTTTTTTGATACTGGCGCCCATTGTTTCGGACATGGAATATCCTCCTCCTGCAAAGCCTTCATGGAAATCCAAATAGTATGGGCAGCAGCCCTGCTCCCGGTATCCGCAAAAGCAATTCCAAAAAGTAGCAGACCCCGGCGGTCTTGTCAACGATAAACTGAACGGCTAACGCCGTCGTTGACAAGGCCGCCGGGTCCTGCTGATTTACCAGTCAGGAGGGCAAAAGCAAATTATGCTTTTGCCCTCCTGCTACGATGGGGATACGCAAAGTTACATCAGACGTGCCGGCAACAGCAAATTACAAGCCACTACCGCTGCGGCAAAGAGTACAATGATTGCTACCGCGCGGTAATCCAGCACCGTTGCATGGAGGGACTTCATCTTGGTACGCCCTTCCCCGCCGCGATAACACCGGCATTCCATCGCCGTTGCCAAATCATATGCCCGGCGGAAAGAAGAAACGAACAGCGGAATCAGGACCGGTATCAACGCTTTCATACGCTGGATTGCCCCGCCGCTCTCCATATCCGCGCCGCGAGCTTTCTGCGCGCTCATGATCTTATCGGTTTCTTCCAACAGCGTCGGCACAAACCGCAGCGCAATCGTCATCATCATGGCGATCTCATGTACCCGGATATGGAATACTTTTAAAGGTTTCATCACCCGTTCCAGTGCGTCGGTCAGTTGTGTAGGCGATGTGGTATAGGTCAACACTGCGCTGAACAGAATCAGGCTGATGACCCGTATGGCGATGAAGAAGGCATTGGAAATTCCTCCGGTTGTAATCTGGAAAATCCAGAATTGCCAAAGCACTTCCCCGTGCCCATAGAACAGGTTCAGTACGGCCGTAAACAGCACCAAAACGATGATCGCTTTCAGACTTTTCAGATATTGCCGCAGCGGGATGCCGGAAAGTCCCATCGCCAGGACCACCAGTGCCACAACTGCAAATAAGCTGAAAAAGTTTCCCGCGACAAAGACAAGAACGATCCCCACAAACGTCAGCAGCAGCTTGAACCGCGGGTCAAGACGGTGGATAATGGAATTCCCGGGAAAATACTGCCCCAACGTACTATTACTGAGCACGAAGAAGCCTCCTTTCCTGCCGCAAAGGCGCCAATTGACGGATTGCCTCTTCCAGCGTGAGCACCCCGTCCGCTACCGGATACCCGTCCGCGCGCAGACGGTTCATGATCTTGGTGATCTGCGGCACGCGAAGCCCCATGCGTTCCAGTTCTTCGCCCCTTGCAAATACCGCTGCTGTGGTGTCGAACATCGCGGCCTTGCCGCCGTTCATCACAAGCACGCGGTCTGCTACCCGCGCAATATCCTCCATACTGTGAGAAACCAGGAGCACTGTGTTTTTCCGGTAACGGTGATAGCTTTGGATCTGCGATAACAAAACATCTCTTCCGTGAGGGTCCAGTCCAGCCGTAGGCTCGTCCAAAATCAGCACGTCAGGGTCCATCGCAATGACCCCCGCGATCGCTGCACGGCGTTTCTCCCCGCCGGAAAGCTCAAACGGTGACTTTTCCAGAAGCTCAGGCTTCATCCCGACAAATTCAGCGGCTTCTTTTGCTTTTCTCAGGATTTCTTCCTCACTCAGTCCCATATTTCTCGGACCAAATGAAATGTCTTTCAAAACGGTCTCTTCAAACAACTGATGCTCCGGATACTGGAACACCATCCCAACACGGAACCGCACCCGGCGGATTTTCTTTGGTTCTTTCCAGATGTCCTCGCCCTCCAGAAGCACCTGCCCGGAGGTCGGACGCAGCAGACCATTCAGCTGCTGGATCAGCGTTGATTTTCCTGACCCGGTGTGCCCGATAATCCCAATAAATTCTCCGCTTTCGATCGCAAGATTGACATGATCTACGGCGGTTTTGGTCATGGAGGTGCCTTTCCCGTATTCATAGGTCAGTTCTTTTGTTTCCAGGATGGTCGGCATACTCAGCCCCCTAACAGTAATTCCAGCGCCGCCACGCATTCCTCTTCATCCAGGACGCCTTCCGGCAGGCTGCACCCCATTGCTTTCAGCCGATGGGCCAGTTCCGTTGCCTGCGGCACGTCCAGTTCATGTTTTTTCAAGAGTTCCACATGGGAAAACACTTCACGCGGCGTCCCGTCCAAAAGGACGCGGCCGCTGTCCATCACAACAACGCGTCCCGCACGCACTGCCTCGTCCATGTAATGGGTGATCAGCACTACGGTGATCCCCTGTTCTCTGTTCAGGCGCGTGATCGTTTGCAAAACTTCTTCGCGTCCGCGCGGGTCCAGCATCGCAGTCGGTTCGTCCAATACAATGCAATCGGGCTTCATGGCAAGAATCCCGGCAATGGCAATCCGTTGCTTCTGCCCGCCCGAAAGCTTATACGGCGCGTCCAGCCGGTGGCCGAACATCTCCACCGCTTTGAGCGCCTCTTCCACGCGCTCGCGGATCTCTTCCGGCGGGACCCCCAGATTTTCCGGGCCAAACGCGACATCTTCTTCCACGATGCTCGCTACAAGCTGGTTATCCGGGTTTTGCAGGACCAGACCGACACGCCGGCGGATCTCATATTTGAGGGATTCGTCCATAGTATCCATGCCGTCTGCATAGACTTTTCCGCCCGACGGCAGCAGCATCGCGTTGAAATGCTTGGCAATGGTCGATTTCCCGGACCCGTTATGCCCTAACAGCGCGACGAACTCTCCCTTGCGGATGCCAAGCGTCACACCGCACAGGACTTCCCGCGGGGTGACACCTTCTTCCGCTTCATAGGCAAACCTGACGTCCGCCGTCTGTAAATAATCCATGGTTTTTCTCCTTTCGCAGGGTGACAATCGGAAGTTCCGGCGGGTTCAGCACCCGGATTCCCAGACTGTCGCCCAATCCCCGGCTGACGATCATGGTTTTCCCGTGAAGCCGGTATTGCCCGCCGCTCCATCGGGGGAAAAACTCGCGTTCCGGGGACAGCAGCCCGCCGCGTATGCCCGGAAGTCTTATGGAACCCCCGTGCATATGGCCGGCAAACGTCAAATCCGCACCCCATCGGGCATAAGCCGGAAAAAACAGCGGGTCATGCGCCAAAAGGATGGAAAAGGAATCCTCCGCCAGCGTCCCGAAACGGCGTTCGAGTTCCCCGGAAGTAAAGTAAGCGGCTCTGGATACAGGGTCGTAAAGGTAATGGTAGTAACGGAGCGGGAGTACCGCACCATACAACCTGACAGCAGCACTGCCGGCACGCAGGACTTTGACGGAATCGCAGAGGCACTCAATGTGATGGGATTCCATGGCGTCCAGGATGCGGGCATAACGCCGCCGGGGTGTTTTCTGTTCGTGGTTGCCGGGGATATAGACGCTTGGATATTCGGAACCAAGCTGCCCGAGGAAGCGGTAAAGGCCGGGGACGTCCTCCGGTTCGTGTTCGGTGATATCCCCGGTGAGGACGACCAGGTCCGGGTTCCTGCGGCGTACGGCGTCCAGCAGGCGTTCGTTCCGGCAGCCGAAGCTTTTCCCGTGCAGATCAGAGATCTGAGCAATTTTATAACCGTCAAATTCCGGCGGGAGCTTCGGGGACCAGACGCTATATTCCACCGTATGGATCCGGCGGTTCCCGACGGCCACAGCCGCAGCAGCGGCAGCCGTCCCCGCAAGAAGCCATGCCTTTTTGGTCATCCCTGCGTCCTCCTTTGCTCCTCCCTGGAAATCCGGTAGATCAGATGCGGCATATCCTTGCCGCGGTAATGCTTAACGACTTCCCCCTGCACCTGCATACCCAGACGTTCCGCGACCTTTCGGGAACGGGTGTTTTGCGGCCGGATGGTTGCAACAACTTCCTCGGCAAGCAGAAACTTGAACGCATAGTCCAGGCAAGCCTTTGCGCCTTCCGAAGCGTACCCTTTCCCCCAGAATTTTTTGCGCAGGATATACCCGACTCCGAGCTTTCTGCCTTCCGGAGTCTCTTCCCACAGCAGACCGATCACGCCGACAGGCTCGCCCAGACGATAATCCTCCGCCAACAGATAGCCTTTGCCATCCTCCTGAAAACGGCGGATATTCTGCGCCAAAAATTCACGTACTTCTTCGTCGGAAAAGGCATGTTCCCAGGCCGTCATCACTTCCGCGTCCTGTAAAAAGGAACAGGCTGCCGCAAAATCGTCCTCTGACAGCATTCGATAAGTCAGCCGTTTGCTTTCCATAATCGCCCGCATCCTGCTCCCTCCTTTCTTGTCATTCCTTGAGAATGCGTTTCTTTTTTTCTTCGTATTCTTCTTTGGAGATCAGTTGATTTTCATACATTTTGCGCAGGGTCTCCACTTTTTGTTCCGGGGTCTTGCGGAACCTGCTGCGGATTTTCTCTTCATCGACTTCGATTTCCCGGAAGATAAACACGCCTTCCTTATACAGCACCGCGGTGGCAGCAACCGAGAGGATGGTCCAGGCCACACCGATACCGCCGAACTTGGGGATGGCGAGAAACAGGCCGACGATGATGCAGGCCATGCCGACCGCTACACCGACGCCGTAACGCGGCCGTTTGAGCTTGATTTTGATTTTTCTAACGCTCATATGGTTGATTCCTCCCAGATAGCCGTACTGCCGCAGGGCAGGACGAACCCGCTTGCGGACACCGGAAGG
>CALWKP010000119.1 GCA_944381295.1 uncultured Clostridia bacterium
GGATTTTTCTGGGGTGATGTGGTACAATGACCCTATGGAAAAGATATCTTTATTAGCAAGTGACATTGACGGGACCTTGCTTTTAGATGGCGCGACCTGCATCGATCCGGAAATCTTTGCGCAGATCCGCCGGTTGAAAGAAAAAGGCCTCCCATTTTGTGCGGCGAGCGGCCGCCAGTATTCCAGCCTTCGAAGACTGTTTGCGCCGGTTGCGGATGATATCTTCTATCTTTGTGAGAACGGCGCAATTTCTTACCGTGACGGTGTCCCTGTGGATAAGACGCCGATGGACCGTGGATTATGCGAGCATCTCATCCGGGAGATTATTGCCCGGAAGGAATGCGAAGTGCTGATTAGCGGCGCGGATACCAGCTATCTGATCCCGAAACATCCGGATATCGTGGATCGTATGCGTTTTTTTACAGGGAATAACGTTTGTGTGGTAAAGAAAACAGACGATATCGAAGAGGATATTATTAAGGTGTCGGCATTTTGTGGGGATGGTGCAATTTCCGCAGAACCGGAATTAGCACTGCAATGGCGCGGTCATTTTAATGTGGCAATTGCCGGGGAACAGTGGCTGGATTTTACTCTGGCAAATAAAGGAACCGGCCTGGAAGCGCTTTGCCGTGCGTTGAAAATCCCGATGGAAGAGGTTATGGCATTCGGGGATAATTACAATGATTTGCCCATGCTCCAACGGGTCGGACGGCCTTATTTGATGGCAGGAGCAGCGGAAGCGTTGTTGGAACTCCCGTTTTCCCATTGCCATAATGTTTTGGATGTGCTGAGAACACTGTAACGAAAAAGGGACTGCTGTACGGAAAATCCGAAGCGGTCCCTTTTTGAAATGGGAGGGGAAGTTATGGACGCAGAATTGATGCAAAGGCTTTCAATGATCACCCCGGAGGAACAGGAGATTTTACAGGGGAAACCTTTGGATAAGAGCTTGTATTCTTCCGGATCTCACTTTCAGGTGGATTATGCTAAAATGCTGGAACTGCATAAATTGATCCGGCTTCGATTGAATACCAGGTTTACAGCATTCCCGCGTCATAGCCATAATTATATTGAAATGCAGTATGTTTGCAGCGGGACAGTAACGCATGTGATGGATAGAGGGGAGAAGGTCTGCCTGCAGGAGGGAGATCTGTTGATGATGAATCAGCAGGCGGAACATGCGGTAGAAAAAGCAGAACATGGAGATATTGCAGTGAATTTTATGATTCTTCCGCAATATCTGGATGTTGCATTTGAGATAGCAGGAACAGATAATTTGTTATGGAAGTTCTTGTCAGGGAGCTTATGGCGGGATGGACAGGCTATCCGGTATCTGCATTATTGTGTAAAAGATGTTCTGACCGTACAAAATCTCATGGAAAATTTGATCTGGACGATGATGAATGAACCGAAAAATGAAAAGCTGCTGACACAGACTACCATGGGGGTCTTGTTTTTAGAGCTTCTCAACCAATCGGAAAATTTGAAACCTGAGATACAGGCCAGCCATCAATATCCTTTGGTAGCGGAAACAATGCGGGAAATCGAGAGAAATTATCGTACCGCGAGTCTGTCTGATATCGCAGCGCGATACCGGGTATCGGTGGCATATTGCAGTCGGCTGATTCATCAGGTGACAGGAATGTCGTTTAAAGAACTGTTATTGCGCAGACGTCTGGAAAAGGCAGCGCAGTTTTTGAAGCAGACGGATTTACCAGTGGTTCGGATTATTGAAGCAGTGGGATATGATAATACCAGCTATTTTCATCGGGCATTTCGGCAGAACTTTGGCATGAGTCCACGGGAATATCGGTATATGGGACGGGAAAAAACAACTTCTGACATTGCAGAAAATGGAAAGCGCCGGGCCCCGCAGCCTTGAAATCTTTGATTTCAAGGCAGCAGTCCTACCGGACTAAGTCCGGTAGGACTGCTTTCGCATGGCTCCAAAAGGAGCCATGCGCTGCGGGGCCCGGCACAGTAGCTTACTGCCCGGATTTTTTTCGGTTTCCAGGAAGGAAATTTCCTTTTGCCGATAACCGCATGGCGTTCAGAATGGCAAGAACCGAAACACCTACATCGGCAAAAACAGCTTCCCACATAGTTGCCAGGCCAATAGCACCTAAAAGCAGGACCAGCCCTTTGACAACCAGTGCAAATACAATGTTCTGGTGGACGATCCGCATAGTTTGACGGGAAATGCGAATTGCTTCTGGGACTTTCCATGGATTATCGTCCATTAGGACAATATCAGCGGCTTCAATTGCCGCATCGGACCCCATTCCGCCCATGGCAATGCCCACATCGGCACGGGAAAGAACCGGTGCATCGTTGATTCCGTCGCCGAGGAAGGCCAAAGACCCTTTGGCTGACTTTTGCGATAAAAGGATTTCCACTTGTTCCACTTTTCCAGCAGGCAGCAATTCTGCATGCACCTCATCAATCCCAAGCTGTTGTGCAACCGCCTGTCCGGATACCTCGGCATCCCCGGTCAGCATGACCGTTTTTTTGACACCTTCTGTTTTCAGCGCACGGATTGTCTCCAAAGCGTCAGGTTTGATTTGATCAGAAATCACCAGATGTCCGGCATATTCCCCGTCCACTGCAACGTGTATTTGGGTTCCCGGATGATGACAGGCATGCCAGGAAATTTTGGATTGTTCCATCAGTTTTCCGTTACCCACAGAGATATCGTGACCGTCAATGACTGCGCGGATACCATGGCCGGGGATCTCTTCGTATTGGGTAACACGGCTCAGATCGAGTTCTTTCCCGTAAGCCTCTTGAATCGAGTGAGAAATCGGATGGGTGGAGTATCCTTCAGCAAGTGCAGCATATTCGAGAAGCTGTAATTTTGTGACCTGGTCCGGATGGATCGCTGTTACCTGAAAAACACCCTGGGTCAAAGTACCGGTCTTATCAAAAACTACGGTTTCGGTGCGGGACAAAACCTCCAGATAATTTCCGCCCTTGACCAGAATTCCGGAACGGGAAGCCCGGCCAATCCCGCTGAAGAAGCTAAGGGGAACAGAGATAACCAGCGCACAAGGACAGGAAATGACCAAAAAGATGAGAGCCCGTTCGATCCAGTCCGCCCAAGCCCCCATACCGGCCATAGGAGGAACGACTGCCAATAATACAGCGGCAACAACGACACAGGGAGTGTAATACCGGGCGAATTTGGTGATGAAATTTTCCGCAGGCGCTTTTTTCTCCGCAGCATTTTCCACCAGGTCCAGAATTTTGGCGACGGTAGATTCCCCGAACGGTTTTGTCACTTGAATACGAAGCAGCCCTGTTTGATTGATACATCCGCTCATTACCTCGTCCCCGGCAGAAATTCCCCTGGGAAGAGATTCTCCGGTCAGGGCAGAAGTATCAGCAAAGGAATCCCCTTCCAGGATAATCCCATCCAGCGGAATTTTTTCACCGGGCCTTACAACGATGATGTCTCCCGGAAGTACGGCCTCCGGACTGACCGTTTGAATCTCGCCGTCGCGTTCCAAGTTGGCGCTGTCCGGGCGTATTTTCATTAACTCAGCAATGGACTTCCGGGACTTTCCCACTGCATAGCTTTGGAACAATTCGCCGACTTGGTAGAAAAGCATCACCGCGGAAGCTTCCAGATATTCGCCAATGCAGAAAGCTCCGATGGTAGCGACAGACATCAGGAAATTTTCATCAAAGACCTGACCGTGTAAAATACTACGGACAGATTTCCATAGGATATCCCATCCGATGACGGCATAAGGAAGAAGGAAAGCGAAAATACGAAACGATGACGGGATAGGGAGAATGTATGCGAAAACGAGCAAAGCAGCGCTGACCAGGATGCGGGCAAACATTTTTTTCTGTTTTTTTGTCATCACGATCATCTCCTGAAAAAAGCGATAGGAGGAAAACTATCCAACAATTTTGCAATCGGGTTCAATACGGCGGCAGACTTTGGAAGCTTGCTTGAGGATTTCATCAAATTTCGCTTCTTCTGCAGAGATTGTCAGTTTTTGGGTCAGAAAGCTGATAGAAGCACTTTCCACGCCGTCAATTTTTTTGATAGCGTCTTCCATTTTACGTGCACAATTAGCACAATCCAGCTCCGTTAAAGAAAATGTTTTTACCATAATCAATCACCTCAAAATAATTGTATGTGGACATTATTCTTCGACATGCTCCATACCCTGACCGATAATCAGGCGGACATGGCTGTCGGCAAGAGAATAAAAGACATTTTTGCCGTCTTTGCGGGATTTGACCAGTTTGTTTGCTTTCAAGATTCTGAGCTGATGAGAGACAGCTGTTTGGGATACGCCGAGGAGCTGAGAAATATCGCAAACGCATAGTTCTGCTTCAAATAGTGTATAAAGGATTTTGATTCTGGTAGAATCACCGAAAATTTTGAACAATTCAGCGAGGTCAAACAGAGTCTCATCGGGAGGCAGGAGGGAGAGGACTTTATTGACGGTATCTTGGTGGACACATTGGAATTCACAGCGTTCGAGATCTTCGGGCACAAAACTCACAACCTTTCATATGAACATCTGTTCATATATTATTGCAAAAAAATCAGTTTGTCAATACCTATGCAAAAAAAATTCCGCACGAACAAGATGAGAGGTTTTCTTGACAGAAGAGGGTGGAACCGATATAATAGACCAAATCACTTCAGCAAGCAGAAAGAACCGAAAAAGTGATGGAAACAGGAAAGGAATTTTATATGAATAAGATTATGGAAAAAGGAAAGCTGGCAGCAGCGTTTTGCGCGGTGGCCTTGTTGTTTACAGCATGTACACCGGGAAATAGTGCTTCATCAGAATCAGGCCAGGTGTCCAAAACGCAGGAAAGTCAGACGGAGTCTTCGGAAACATCGGCAGTGTCTTCTGGTGTTCCAGAAAAAGAGGAAGCTGTTTCCAGTAGTATCAATACTGAGGAAACGAATTCTAGCAAATTGGAAAGCCAGGAAGTTCCCGAAAAAGAACTCCCTGTAACATTGTACATAGGAATGAATGGGGATTTTGAAGAGTATCCGGTGAAATGCGCAGGCGAATTGACGCCGGAACTGTTGATTGCGGGGATTGCCGACCTGACAGGATGGAACTTGACGTTGGCGGATGAAGTGACAACGGGGAAAGGTGGAATGACGGTAAGTTTCAGCAAAGCGTGTTCTTTATTTACGGGGCCGCCGGACCCGCAAAAAGAAGAATTTTTCGCGTATGATGCGGAAACGCTGGATCAGATGATTTTGGATAGCATTCAAAAGACACTGCAATACAATTTTGTAGATCCAGAATTAGGAGATCCGGAATCCCTGGACATTTATTATTGTATGGAAGGGGATCAGCCGTTGTACCTGGAAAATATTGATGTAACGATCCCAATGACCGAACCATATCATGGTTTGGACAGTATACGGAACAATTCTAAATAGGAAAAATATTAAAGTGTTCATCGATAAATTTTTACGCGATGAAAAAACAAATATGAGAAGATAAACTAACCCCCAGAAATTTTTTCTGGGGGGTTAGTTTATGAAAAAATCAAAAACGTATAATTTTGAAAATGATACAACTAGAATTGATAAAAAGACACGGATAGAATGAAAGAAAAGGAGGGGGAAGTATGATTATTGATGCACATAACCATCCTGATTGGTGGGGAAAGGACCACGATCAGATTATCGAAGATATGGATGCCTGCGGAATTGACAAAACCTGGCTACTCTCATGGGAGTGCCCGGAAAATGAATATGATCCCAAACAACGCTGGTGTTGGAATGAAAATATGGGGATTAACGGGACATATCCAGCATCCTTTTCGCAGTGTGTCGCCTATAAAAAGCAAAGCCCGGACCGATTTATCCTTGGTTTTGCACCGGACCCGAGAGACCCTTCTGCCATTGACCGTATGGAAGCGGCATTAAGTCTTTATCATGTGCGGGTTTGTGGGGAAATCAAATTGCGCATGATGTATGATAATCCGGATGCCATTGAATTTTTCCGGTTCTGCGG
>CALWKP010000120.1 GCA_944381295.1 uncultured Clostridia bacterium
GGGACGTTTTGCGGAATCCATGCGCGACTTCGGCGCGCATCCCGGGCGCAGGGCTTCGACGGAAAAATTACTGCGCAGCCGCCCGAGAGAAAAGACAAGCTCCCGGGGAAAAGCGCGGGCTGTAAAGTGATTTTTCTCTCTTAGCTGAGCGGAGGCCACGACGCGTGCGCGACTTGCCGACCGCAGGTCCGCCCGGTAATAACGACTTACTCTCGGGGAAAAGCGCGGGCACTCAGATACTTTTCCTTAGATGGCTAGGCGGAGGTTACGACGCGTGCGCGACTTACGTGCAGACTTAGTCTGCCCGCAGGTCCCCAGGTGGCCGCTCAGTAGTAACAACATGTTTAAGTCTTAGTATAAAAGATATTTGGGTATAACAAGTAAGCGCGTTCTGGAAAAACTGTTCTGGAAGCTTCCGTACAGTTTTCTATTCATGTTGGGATGCCTTTCTTTTCTTAGAAAATTTTGATAGATTCAGTTCAGGTTGGTGATAGAGATGAGATATCAAGCAGAAGCATTTGACGTAGCAGTAATTGGTGCCGGACATGCCGGCATTGAAGCTGGTTTGGCTGCCGCGAGGCTGCAATGTCATACCGTAGTGTTTACAATCAATATGGATGCGGTAGGAAATTGTCCGTGTAATCCCTCTATTGGGGGAACCGCGAAAGGCCATTTAGTCCGGGAGATCGATGCGCTTGGTGGCGAAATGGGAAAAACTGCAGATGCCTGTTTTCTGCAAAGCCGCATGCTGAATCTTGGAAAAGGTCCGGCAGTCCATTCGCTTCGGGCGCAGATCGACCGTCGGGAATATAGCAAGATTATGAAACATAAGTTGGAATTGCAACCTGGGCTGGAATTGAAACAGGCAGAGATTGTAGCCGTAGAGCAAGATGGTGATGCCTGGAATGTAGTGACTCGCATGGGTGCGGTGCATCGTTGTAAGGCTGTGATTATTGCAACCGGAACCTACCTGGGAGGAAAAATATTTGTCGGGGATGTTTCTTATGAAAGTGGTCCGGATGGAATGTTTGCCGCGACATTTTTAGGAGATTCTCTGAAAAAATTAGGATTACGGCTGCGTCGATTTAAAACGGGGACACCGGCAAGGGTTTTGCGTTCCAGTATTGATTTTACAGATCTGGAAGTTCAGGAGGGGGATACTCCTGTGATTCCCTTTTCTTATGAGACGGAAAATCCAGGAGAGAACCGGGCGGTTTGCCATGTTTCCTGGACAAATGAAGAAACGAAGCGCATTATTTTGGAAAATATCCACCGGTCACCGCTGTATGGCGGTCAAATAGAGGGGGTAGGTCCTCGCTATTGTCCGAGCATTGAAGATAAGATCGTCCGTTTTGCTGATAAACCAAGGCATCAGCTCTTTATTGAACCATGTGGTTTAGATACAGAAGAAATGTATTTGCAGGGAATGTCGTCCTCTTTACCGGAAGATGTACAGCTTGCGTTCTATCACTCCATTAAAGGTTTGGAACACGTACAGATGATGCGTTGTGCTTATGCAATCGAATATGATTGTATCGATCCTTTGCAGTTGGACGCTGCATTGGAATTTACAGAATTTCCAGGCCTTTATGGGGCGGGACAATTTAACGGAAGTTCGGGATATGAAGAAGCGGCAGCGCAGGGACTGGTAGCAGGAATCAACGCTGCCCGAAAAATTCAGGGAAAAGAACCGTTCCTGTTGGACCGTGCAGGTTCGTATATCGGCACACTGATTGATGATCTGATTACCAAAGGGGTAAGCGATCCTTACCGCATGATGACATCGAGGTCGGAGTATCGTTTGGTTTTGCGGCAGGATAATGCAGATGAACGGTTAACACCCTTGGGATATCAAATCGGTTTGATCCACAAAGAACGCTGGAAGAAATTCTGTGAAAAGCAAGAACAAAAAAAGAGCGAAATGGAACGGGTAAAAAAGACAGTACTTTCCCCGTCGGACAAGCTAAATGATATTCTTGTTTCACGTGGAACAACGCCAGTATCCAGTGGTGTGAGAATCGCTGATTTGCTGAAACGTCCTCAGGTAAATTATGAATGTTTGAAAGAAGTCGATGAAACACGTCCGGAACTTTCCACAGCAGTCATGGAAAATGTGGAAATCGAGATCAAATATGAAGGATATATTCAGCGTCAGAAAGCGGACATTGCAGAAATGAGAAGGCTGGAAGCAAAACGTTTACCCCGCGATGTGGATTATCAAGAAATTTTGGGGTTGCGCATGGAAGCGCGGGAAAAATTACAGAAGGTGCGTCCGGATAGTGTGGGACAGGCATCAAGAATTTCGGGAGTAAGTCCGGCGGATATTTCCGTGTTGTTGATTTGGCTGGCGAAAGGTGCAGAAGGAAGGGGATAAGAGCATGGAACAGATCGGCCCTTATTTAAAAGAACTAGCACAAAAAGAAGAAATTAAGCTGCATGACGAACAGTTGAATAAATTTCAAAAGTATTTAGAGCTGTTGGTTTCCTGGAATGAAAAAATGAATCTTACGGCGATTACAGAACCGAAGGAAGTTGCAGTCAAGCATTTTCTAGACAGCATACTTTTGTTGAAAGTGATTCATCCAAAGCAGGAAGCGAAAGTTGTGGATATTGGGACAGGGGCTGGCTTTCCGGGGATTCCTTTAAAAATTGTGCGCCCTGACCTTTCGCTGACGTTGATTGATAGTTTGAATAAACGATTGCTATTCTTAGCAGAAGTTTGCAAGGAATTAGGAATTTCAGCAGAAATCCTCCATATCCGTGCCGAAGAGGGAGGAAGAAAACCCGAATTGCGCGAAAAATTTGATGTGGCAACGGCACGTGCGGTTGCGGCAATGAATCTCTTGAGTGAATATTGTGTTCCATATGTGAAAACGGGGGGAATATTTGCTGCCATGAAAGGGCCGAATTGTGCGGAAGAATTGGATGCGGCTCGAAAAGGGATTGGAATTTTAGGGGCAGAAATTTCTTCAGTAAATGAGATGAATTTGCCGGATGGCAGCGGAAGGACAGTCATTGTGTTGAAAAAAATCAAGCAGACATCCGACAGATATCCGCGTGCAGGGGCGAAAATTGCGAAAAATCCTCTTTAAAAAACGGGAAATGACAAAAAAATAAGACAAATTGGGGACAAATTCCGGCAAACGGCGCGCCAAACCCATGCTATTCTGTAAATACAGGGAAGTAAAACGGATAGCAGGAGGTGGCGCGCTTGCGTATTTTGGCGGAAAAAAAGAAAGTATTGGAAATTGATATTGATAAGATTACTCCAAATCCGTCGCAGCCGCGGAAACATTTTTCAGAAAAGGAGTTAAA
Source organism: uncultured Clostridia bacterium (assembly GCA_944381295.1). Taxonomy (GTDB): domain Bacteria; phylum Bacillota; class Clostridia; order Oscillospirales; family Acutalibacteraceae; genus CALWKP01. The sequence goes on from CALWKP010000120.1 coordinate 3,316, forward strand.
GGAACTGGAGATCAGTATTCGTGAAAATGGATTATTACAGCCATTATCCGTTCGCAGGACAGCAAATGGATATGAGTTAATTGCAGGGGAACGACGGCTGCGTGCCTGTAAGATGGCCGGATTAAAAACAGTATCGTGTATTGTAAATGAATGTGACGGAAGACAATCCGCAGTATTTTCCATGTTAGAGAATTTACAGCGGCAAGACTTACAGCTTTTTGAAGAGGCAGAAGGATTACAGAGATTGATTTCCGAATGGGGAATTACACAGGAAGAAGCGGCGCATCGATTGGGAAAAAGCCAATCAGCTTTGGCAAATAAACTTCGACTTTTGCGGTTAACCCCGGAAGAAAGGGAAATTATCGTAAAAGCGGGGTTAACAGAACGACACGCACGCGCATTATTGCGGTTGCCAGATCAAAAAGATCGTTTGAAAGTTTTGCAGGAAGTATTAAAAAAACGCTATAATGTACAACAGACCGAAGAATTGATTAGCGCGGTTTTAGAGGGAGAAACAGAGCCGGAGCGCCCTAAACGAACTATTATTGTAAAAGATGTGCGGATTTTTATGAATACGATCGATCATGCTATTAAGACAATGAAGCTCTCTGGAATTCATGCAATCGCGCAAAGAAGAGAAACGGATGAATACATAGAGTGCGTTGTACGGATTCCAAAAACAGAAGGAAAAGTTTATCCCTGCAAGCAAAAAAACGACCGGATAAATGCGGCAGGGTAGAGATTCTTTGACAGCAGGGGCGGCCCCAATTCTGAGACTTCGTCTCAGGTCCCGGCGTCGAAACGCCGGGAGTCGGAAGACCAAAGGTCTTCCGACGATTGGGGCCGCCCCGTGGAAAGAATGCTGAAAAAGTAAAACAGGCAGGGAGTTTTCCTGCCTGTTTTTTATTGTATAAAATAGCAGCAAAATATCTCTAAAAAATATTAAGAGAAGAGGGAAAAATAATTTTGGAAGAGAACGCGCTTTCCTTTATATAAGTAAACAAAAATAGAACAAATAAAAGGAGAGGCTGTCCCAAAAAATTAAAGGTGTAAGCTTTTGGGGAAAAGGCTGTTTTCCAAACAAACAGAATGGATTATTTTACGAGTATTTTAAGGATGTTTGTAAAAATAATATTATAAACTATAAAACAGAAATGTAACAGATTATTTCTTTATTTGATAGCATAAAGAAAATTTTCAAAAAATGTTTCACATGAAACAACGCTCTCGAAAAGTTTGGAAATGTTTCATGTGAAACATCGCTTTTTTCGTCAAAATCCTTTCCTCATGCTTCGATTAGTGCTATAATAAATCTTGCTGGAAGTCTATCGATTTTCCGTAAAGACGGATTTTCGGCGTCTGATTGCAAATGGGAGGTCACTCTATGGGGAAAATTATTGCGATTGCGAATCAAAAAGGCGGCGTCGGGAAAACTACAACCGCTGTCAATCTTGCTGCTGCAATGGGGAAAAAGGGACTGAAATCCCTTTTGGTCGATATTGATCCGCAGGGGAATAGTTCCAGCGGTGTCGGAGTGGATCGTCGGACGCTGAAAGCTTCCATCTATGAAGTTTTGATTGGCAGCGCCAAAGCCTCCGATACAGTTTTGCATACGGAATTTGATAACCTCGATATCCTTCCGTCAAGTATGGATCTTGCCGCTGCGGAAATTGAACTGATCGGCATGGAGAATAGGGTTTCTATCCTAAAAAATGCTTTGATTCCGTTGCGCAGCCAATATGATTTCATTTTTATTGACTGTCCACCGTCGTTGGGGATTATTACGACGAATGCACTTTGTGTCGCCGATACGTTATTGGTACCAATTCAATGTGAATATTATGCGCTGGAAGGATTGTCCCAGTTAATGAATACTGTGCGCCGGATTAAACGCCAGTATAACAGCCAGCTTGATATTGAAGGCGTATTATTGACAATGTATGATGGCAGATTGAATCTTACTCAGCAAGTTGTTGACGAAGTAAAAAAATATTTCCCCAGAAAGGTGTTTGCCACAGTGATCCCCAGAGCTGTTCGTCTTTCGGAAGCGCCAAGCTTTGGGAAACCGATTATGTATTTTGATAAATCTTCAAAAGGATCATTTGCTTACGAAGAATTAGCAGATGAAATTGCAAAACAGAACGCGCTTGCATAAAAGGAAATGGAGGAACCGGAATGAGAAAAGGCGGTTTAGGGAAAGGGTTGGAAGCGATTTTTGCAGAAAATGATACGGAAGATCGCAATGCTACCGTTACCCTAAAACTGAATGAAATTGAACCAAACCGGTCGCAGCCCCGGAAAGAGTTTGATGAAGGAGCTCTTGCGGAGCTTGCCGATTCATTATCACGTCATGGGATGCTTCAACCATTATTGGTAAGACCACTCATGGGGGGAGGATATCAGATCGTTGCAGGGGAACGCCGGTGGCGGGCTGCGCGCATGGCAGGACTTACAGAGGTTCCTGCAATAATTCGCGAACTGGCAGATCACGAAGTAATGGAACTTGCGCTGATCGAAAATTTGCAGCGGGAAGATTTGACCCCTCTGGAAGAAGCGCAGGGATACCAGACGTTAATGGATACTTACGGAATGACCCAGGAAGAAGTCGCGCATACAGTGGGAAAATCTAGGCCGGCTGTTGCAAATGCATTGAGACTTCTGAATCTGCCGCAGGAAATTTTGAATTTGGTCAATGAAGGAAAAATTTCTTCCGGGCATGCCAGAACATTGTTGGGATTCCAGGATAAGGAGCAGATGCTGGAGGCTGCAAAGCTGGTTGTCAGTCAGGGAATATCGGTACGTGAACGGGAAAAAATGGTGAAAAGAGCCAATGAGGCCGCACAAAAAAAGCCAGTAGAAAAGAAAAGGAACCGGATTCAGTATTATGACGAAGTACAGCTTGCGGTAGGAGAGCATCTGGGAAGGAAGGTCCAAGTCAACGGAAACAAAATAAAAGGGACACTTCAAATTGAGTTTTATGGGGAAGAGGATTTGGCCAATCTTCTTGGATCGTTAAAACTCAGTGATGAGAATTTTTCAGAAGAAAAGTAGTTTTCGGCA
>CALWKP010000121.1 GCA_944381295.1 uncultured Clostridia bacterium
GCCGTCCACCGGATACTGCCACCAGGTAATCAGACGAATCAGATCTACTTTCACGCCCTCTTTCCGCGCTGTATGCACTTCGCTCCGTGCGACCCTCGACGATGCGCCATACGCTAACAACACGATATCCGCATCTTCTGTCAGATATTCTTCCGCGCGCTGTTCCTTTGCCCGGATCACTTCATACCTTTTATAACGGTCCCGCACAAGGCTTTCCAAAGCCTGCGGCGTCAGATACAACGAATTGACTACATTATGTTTGCGCTCATTATGGTGTCCGCTCGCTGCCCATGGTTTCTCCGGCAACTTTTTCTCCAGATTATCCGGAAGCATGACCGGTTCCATCATCTGGCCCAACATCCCGTCTGCCAAAATCATTGCCGGCATCCGGTATTGGTCCGCCAGGTCAAAAGCATCCGAAACCAGGTCTACCATCTCCTGCACGGTCGAAGGTGCAAACACTAAAATCTGGAAGTCACCGTGCCCTGTTGCCCTTGTCGCCTGCCAGTAGTCCGACTGCGACGGCTGGATACCGCCTAATCCCGGACCACCGCGCTGGACATTGATAATCAGCGCAGGAAGGTCTGAACCTGCCATGTAGGAAATCCCTTCTGATTTCAAGCTGATTCCAGGGGAACTCGACGATGTCATTGCGCGCACGCCTGCCGCAGACGCGCCAAGCACCATATTAATTGCTGCAACTTCAGATTCTGCCTGAAGATAAGTACCTCCTACCTTCGGCATCCTTTTGGACATATATGCCGCCAACTCTGTCTGCGGCGTGATCGGATAGCCAAAGAAATGACGGCAGCCGGCTTGGATTGCTGCTTCCGCCAGCGCTTCATTTCCTTTCATCAATACTTTTTCCGGCATCTTCGCACTACCTTTCTACTGTTATTGCCACATCCGGGCACATCGTTGCACAGGAGCAACATCCTGTACAAAGAGATTCGTCTGTGAGTTCTGCTGGATGATATCCTTTCGGCGTAATCCGATCATGGGATAACGCGATAATCTTCCGCGGGCATGCGATCACACACATTTCACACCCTTTGCAGAGGTTTTCGTTTACAATGATTCTCGGCATTCCTAAGCCTCCTTTTCCTTCCCAACAAAATCCATCCCTATTTCTTTTCCTCCCATGGCGTGCGCACCGTAACCTCTACGGGATAAAACTCTTCCGCTCCGGCCGCCCCCGCCAGGAAATTGGGTATTGTTGTATATTTCAGCGGTAATCCGATCAGCCGCGCCGTTTCTTCCGCATAGGGTACCGACGCTGCCACATCTTCCACCGTTGTCAATGATTTTAAATGCGAATTGTTTACTACTGCGGTCGCCTTCAGCTTTGCTACTGCTTCGATCTCCCGGAGAAGTTCCGCCGCCTCTTCCGGCGACGTACTCAGCGCACGATAACAGTTGATAACATAGAGCATTTCATAATTTTCCGAACGGAGCTTTTCCGCAATTCCTCCCAGTACCGTAGCACCTGCATCATCCCCGCCGACATCTAAAATGATCTTTCCTTCGCGATCTGCAATCGAATACAGCTCCGCAGGAAGCGCCGGGATATCCAGCGTTGTACCCGCATATACCGGGGTGATCACCGTGATTCCGCAAGTTTCCAGCTCCTGCCGGTAATCAGACGAGCGGAAATATGGATTGACAATATCCAGATCTGCCAGTGTCACCTTTTCCCCCTGTGCCGCCCATTTCTTCGCCAGATGCAGCGACAAATTTGTTTTTCCACATCCATAATGTCCGCAGATAATCGTAATTTTCCCGTCCATGACTTCTCGTTTTTCAACGCCCTTCTTTTCATAACAATATACGTTTCGTATTATACCACTTTTTTTCCTTCCGTTCAAATCTATTTTGGCAGCTCCTACAACATTTTCTCCGGTGATTGAATTTTTCGAGCTTTTCGTATACACTAATACCTGGAACCATGCAGCCTACCGAACACAAACTGGAAAGGCGGTCTAAGACCTATGAATGAATTACAGCCCAAATACGTCCGGGATTCCTGTGCCGAGCAGATACAAATCGTCTTAAACGGCCACATCAACGGATACGGCAGGCTTTTCGGCGGACAGCTTGTCGAATGGATCGATATCGTAGCGGCGGTCGTAGCCCGAAGGCATTGCCAGCGGGAAGTTACCACCGTTACGATCGACAACCTTCAATTCAAGCATCCTGTCCACGCGAACAGTACCATGATCCTCCGCGGGAAGATCACTTATGTGGGACATACTTCCATGGAGATCAAAGTTGACAGTTATGTCGAACGTCTGACCGGTGAAACCAAACTGGTCAATACTGCCTATCTCGTGATGGTTGCTCTTGACGAAAATCACAAACCGGTGGAGGTCCCGCGCCTGCTTCTGGAAACCGACGAGGAACGCGCAGAATGGGAAGCCGGAAGACGGCGTCAGGAATTGCGCAAACAGCGCAAAATCGAACAATTCTGATCCCGATATTGGAAAACAGCATACCAGACCCTCAGATGGTCCGGTATGCTGTTTTTTCGACTCGATGGTCCACCAGCAAAGAGCAGGAACTATGTCTTTCTCTTTGCATCAGAAAAAGTTTTCCTGCTTCTTTCTGCATTCCACAAACGGAAGTCTGTCCTTTTCCGGCCTTCACTTTTCCCCGTCCTGGCGGTTTTTGATCAGATTATCCAACTCTTCCAGGAAACTTCCGATATCCTTAAACTGGCGGTACACCGACGCAAAACGGATATACGCCACTTCATCCACATCTTTCAGCCGGTCCATCGCATAGATCCCGATCTGGCTGGAAGGCACTTCCCGGTCCAGGGAATTTTGCAGCTTGGTTTCGATATCATCCACGATCCCTTCCAGGGTATCCAGCGAAACCGGACGTTTTTCACATGCTCGAAGAAGGCCGTTCAGCAATTTGTTCCTGTCAAACGTTTCCCTCGATTTATCCTTTTTAATGACAACCACTGGGACTGTCTCGATGACTTCATACGTCGTAAAACGTTTCCCGCATTTCAAACACTCTCTCCGACGGCGGATCCGCTCCCCTTCATCCGTAGGACGGGAATCGATCACTTTACTTTCTTCATAGCTGCAAAACGGGCATCTCAAAGGTTGTCACCTCTTTCGGTTGTTTTTATCAGTATAGCATAAAAAAACAGCGGGTTTCAAGCTTTTTGCGAGAAAAAGCCCGAAACCAGGGTCTGCGAAAATCTCTGCGCTGCCACAAGCTCTTCTATCTCCGAAAAGTCTCCCCGATACACTTCGATCACGGCATCTCCCTGATAGTTCTGCGCTGCCAGCTGTTCCCCCAGGCGCACATAGTCCATTTGTCCTTTCCCGGGGAGCAGGCAGTCCTTCTCTTTCCCAAAATTATCATTTAGATGGACATGCACGATCCGGTCTCCCATTGCGTTACAGACCTCATAGGCGTCATATCCCGCTCTGACTGCCTGTTTCACATCATACACAAAAGAACAGTCCCCATGCAGTTTCTCACGCATCCTGCGCAAAAACGCCGGGTCTTCGGAGCGGAACGCATTCACATTTTCCTGTGCGACATCAACACCATATATTTTCCCCTTTTTCCGGAGACCGGCATAACGTTCCAGATACACTTCTTCTGTAATTCGTTTCCGCCAATAATCACGCTCCCCATGGAGCACCAGGATTTTTGCCTCTAAAATAGCTGCCGCTTCAAAATATTCCTGATAAAAATCCAGGGCATCCGTATACCGGCGTTCATAATCCGAAAACAACAACATCGTTTCAAAACCAGATGTAAATGGATGGATTGACACAATTTTCGCTCCATACTCATCCGCTTGCCGTTTCAATTCCCGGACAAAGTTCAATTTTATTTCACTATACGAATTAAAGAATAGTTCAAAAAATCGAAATCCCGCTTCCAACAGAGTTTTTAAGGCCAGCTCAGTTGTCATCGGGTATAAGCATGCTGTCGAAATTCCGATTTCCATGTGATTCTTCTTTCCCTCCCAGGAACGTCTTTCATTTCTTGTTTCCGGAATCCGTTCCCTGTTATCATTATAGCTTTCCCCACTCAAAATGTCCACCGCTGATAATTCTCCCTTCTTCGCAAATACTAGGCATATATCTTTTACCACAAACGGAGGAATCATCATGCCGGAACATCAAAATACTGATCTTCTTGAAGAAGTATGCCGCGCAACTCGGATGGGGTTGGAAGCGGCAAAAGCCATCGAGCCGAAAATCAAGGATCAATCCCTGCTGCGCGAAGTACAAAAACAGGAACGTAATTACCAAAAACTTGAGGCGGAAGCGGAACGCATGCTGGGAGAAAAAGGCGCGCACCCCGGAGCTGCCGAACCTGTGAAAAAAGCGATGCTGTGGGGAGCCGTGCAATGGAACACCATGATGGATTCCACAACCGAGCATATCGCCGAACTGATGATCAACGGCACCACCATGGGGATTATTGACATGACAAAAAAGCTGAACGACCATCCGGAAGCGGACGCCGGCGCACGCAGGCTCGTGCAGGAATATCTCCACAGCGAGGAACAGCATATCGACGCACTGAAAAAGTTGCTGTAAGCCATGCGCGGGGGCCCCAAGCCGGACCGTCTCCGTTTCGGAGACGGATTCGGATTCTGAAAGCCGCCCCGGGATCAAAGATCCCGGCGGCTTGGGGCCCCTCTGGCAGCAACCTTCACACAAAAGCCCTGTATCATCATCTGGGATACAGGGCTTTTTTATAAAATCCTATTCCTTCTCAAACGAAATCGAAACTTCTTTCGGCAACGCCAGCCCACTGGCTACTTCCGCTGCTTTCAGAATTCCCGCAATCGTAGGACACGCGCAATGTCCCGGAAAATTCTCCTTTGCATACTCATAAAGCGATCCGGAACCCGGCTTACCCAGACAAAGTTCGTAACTCTCAAACGTATCTCCCAGATCCTGGAACATCTTATTGACTGCACTGCATCCTGATTTTACATGCAGTGTTACCTCCATACCATCTTCCGATACTGCCTCCACCGCCGTCAGCAGCCCGCAAACTCCCGGATCAATTTTCACTTTTACCATCATGATATCCTCCCGTCTGTCTATGTTTTTCTAACTATAATGCGAATCTTCCTCTTCTGCCTTGTAACTTTTCACACTATTTTGTACTATTTTGACGTTTCTTCCCCCTACTCGTTTCTCTAGGATTTGTCCATGTTTGTCCTTGATTTCCTTTGTTTCTTTCACTATAATAGAAAGAGTATCTGTGAATTTTCGTTTTTGTCATTTTGTTTAGAAAGGAATCCTGTCATGGCTTTGCTCAGTGCAAGCAATTTAAATAAATCTTTTGGTACCGATATGATCTTCCAAGGGGTTTCTTTTGAACTCCAGAGCAATGACCGTGTTGGCCTTGTCGGGGTAAACGGTTCCGGAAAAACTACCCTGTTCAAACTTCTCACAGGGGAACTTTCTGCCGACAGCGGAGAGATCTATCAGGCAAAGGACTGCATCCTTGGCTATATGGAACAGCACGTCTGCCGCGATCTTGACCGCAGCGCCTACGCAGAGGTCCTCACGGTATTTTCCGAGCTTCTTCAGGAAGAGCGGGAATTGGAATACCTGAGCCAGATGCTCCAGGGTTCCCCTAATGACCGCGATGCCTTGATTGAACGGCAAGCCCTTTTGAACGATCATTTTGTAGCATCCGGCGGGCTCACCTGCCGTGCCAGGGCACGATCCGCGCTGTTAGGCCTGGGGTTTTCCGATGAGCAAATGGCTCAGCCGATCGGCGTACTCAGCGGCGGACAAAAAGCCAAACTTCAGCTCGCGAAAATGCTGCTCTGCGGCGCAAACCTCTTGCTGCTGGACGAACCGACCAACCATTTGGATATCACTTCCGTAGAATGGCTGGAAGATTTTCTTCGCGCCTATAACGGCGCATTCATCGTGATTTCCCACGACCGGTATTTTCTCGATCGGGTGACTTCCCGCACTTTCGAACTGGAGCATGCCCGTCTGACGGTTTATAAGGGAAATTATTCCACACATCTGACTTTGAAAGAGGAAAACCGTCTTGCCGCTCAGCGCAAATATGAGAATACCAAACGTGAGATCACCCGTTTGGAAGGCGTTGTGGCGCAGCAGCGCCAATGGAACCGGGAAAAAAACATCCGGACAGCGGAAAGCAAGCTAAAAGTGATCGAACGGTTGGAAAATACGCTGGAACGGCCGGAAGACGACCCCGAAAGTATCCGGTTCCAATTCGGCATCAGCCAGCGCGGCGGCAATGATGTCTTGGATGTGAAAAATCTCGCCCTTTCTTTTGACGGGAATCCACTTTTTCGAAATGTCAACATGTCGATCCGCCGTGGAGAGCGCATCTTTCTGATTGGTGCGAATGGCTGCGGAAAGACCTCCCTTTTCAAGGCCCTGCTTGGGACCTATACGCCCGACGAGGGTTGTGTCCGCTTTGGCACAGGGATCGACATTGGATACTACGACCAGATCCAACAGGGCCTGGACCCAGAAAAAACAGTTTTGGATGAAATTTGGGACAGCTATCCCCGTATGACCCAGACCGAAGTACGCAATGCTCTTGCGATATTTCTGTTCCGGGGAGAGGATGTTTACAAACCGGTCTCGGCATTGAGCGGCGGGGAGCGGGCGCGGGTATTATTGCTTCGTTTGATGCTTTCAAAAGTCAATTTTCTGCTTCTGGACGAACCGACTAACCATCTCGACATTGCTTCCAGCGAAGCTTTGGAAGACGCCTTGCAGCATTATGAGGGAACACTTTTAGTAGTTTCCCATGACCGCTACCTGATTAATAAGATTGCTGACCGTGTTTATGTTCTGACAAAAGACGGCACACAGGAATATCTTGGAAATTACGACTATTATCTGGAGAAGAAAAAGGAAGTCTTCTCAGCAGAACCGAAAAAAGAAGCCCCAAAAGTGAACGAATACAAACTCAAAAAAGAACGGGAATCGGAACTTCGGCGTCTGCGCAGTGCTTTGCGTCGTCTGGAAGAGGATATCGCACAACAGGAAGCTTCGATTTGTGATATCGAACAACAGCTTCAGGACCCGGAAATTGCAGGAAACTATGAATCTGTTTTGGAACTTTCTTCCACGCTGGATACTTTGCGGACCTCATGCGAAACCCTGTATGCCCAATGGGAGGAATTATCAGAAAAGATCGAATCCGCAGAAACTTCCGGATAAAACAAAAGCCGGGCTCTGCGCCCGGTCTTTTTCTGGAATATATTTTTCCAAAATTTTGGTACTCAGTTGGTTTCCGTCTGAAACTCTTTCAGTTCTTCCAGAAGCTTACCAGTATTCTCACTTTCCACCTGCACTGTCACCGGTTTGGAAAGATCCAGGCTGAATACCCCCATAATGGATTTGGCATCGATCTTATACTTGTCCGTCGTCAAATTGATCGGAAAATCATACCGGTTCGTAATATTTACAAATTTCTTCACTGCTTCAATGCTCGATAACATAATGGTTGTCGTATACATCTTGCGGACACCTCGCTTTACTTTAGTTTGGATTCATGATAACTCACATGAAAAAATTGGTCAATATCTAATTTCACCATAGATTTTTCCCATTTCTCAGCAAAATTTGATATTGCTCCAGAAAATTTTGAAAGGGCCCTTTGCTTATGAATGTTTTTGCCATCACTCTTGGCTGTAAGGTAAATCAATATGAATCTCAGGCAATGCTGAATCTGCTATCTTCTTCGGGGTTTACTCCCTGTGATTCCGCTTGCGACGCTGATGTGATCCTGATTAACTCCTGTACCGTGACTGCAACAAGCGATCACAAAGTACGTCAAACACTGCACCGCGCCAGAAAAGACAGTCCTCATGCTGTCATCGTATTGACCGGATGCTTGCCGCAGGCTTTTCCCGAAGAAGCTTCCGCCCTTTCTGATGCAGACATTGTCCTTGGCAACTCCAACCGTTCCTCCCTGCTGCCGGATATTCTCCGTTACCTTTCTTCCCGGCAAAGGATCGTCGATATTGTCCCCCATGAAACCGGGGAAACTTTTGAGTCGATGAGTGTCAACCGTTTTTTCGAACGCACCCGCGCTTTCATCAAAATCGAAGATGGCTGCAACCGCTTCTGTTCCTATTGCATTATCCCCTATGCCCGCGGACGGGTCCGTTCCAAACCTTTGGCAGACCTTTCCTCGGAATTGCTTGCCCTGGGAC
>CALWKP010000122.1 GCA_944381295.1 uncultured Clostridia bacterium
ACCGTTTTGTCTTTCGATCATTTTCTATCATTCTTTTGACTGTTTCTCTTGTCCCTACCAATATCAAAAGAGCTTTCGCCCTTGTAATAGCCGTATACAATAAATTTCGGTAGTATAATTGCGGCGGTCCCGGATACATTGGCATCACAACTGCCTGAAATTCATTTCCTTGACTTTTGTGTACGGTCATTGCATAAGCTAATTCCAGTTCCGATGCATTCTCAAATGTATAAAGCACAAATTTATCGTCAATTTGAACAGTTAACGCCGATGCTCTCTTATCCATTGCCAAAAGCGTCCCAACGTCTCCATTAAACACGCCTTCTCCGGACGTTCCATCACTTTTCGCCCAGACTAGGTCATAGTTATTTTTGACCTGCATGACCTTATCGCCTTCGCGGAACAAAGTTCCATTGATGGTTACTTCCAGTTTTCCTTGGGCAGACGGGTTGATTACCTGCTGTAACCTTCGATTTAATTCTATGGTTCCTAATTCCCCTTTTCTGCTCGGTGAAAGCACCTGGATGTCTGTTAATGGAGAATACTGATAACTTGCCGGAAGCCGCTCTGCGCACAAATCCACAATAGTAGATGCGATTGCAGACGGTTCCCGCATCGGTAGAAAAAAGAAATCGTTATTGCGTTTGTCCAGTTCCGGCATATTCCCCTTTACAATCCTATGAGCATTAGTGACGATTAAGCTTTGCAAGGATTGGCGGAACACTTCCCGAAGCTGCACAACCGGAAGCATCCCAGTGGCAATCAGATCTCCTAACACATTTCCAGGACCTACTGACGGCAGCTGATCGCAGTCTCCTACTAAAACCAAACGGCATCCGAGCGGTAATGCTTTTAGTACTCCTTCAAACAGGAAGGTGTCCACCATGGAAAGTTCATCAATAATCAATGCATCACATTCCAATAAATTTTTTTCATTTTTCCCAAATACCGGCTGCTCATTTTCATCCCATTCTACACGCAAAAGCCTGTGAATTGTTTTGGATTCTTTTCCGGTAACCTCCGACATCCTTTTTGCCGCACGACCTGTCGGAGCCGCTAAAAACACCTTCTCCCCGCGCATCTCCAGAATCGTAATGATGGCATTTAAGGTTGTTGTTTTCCCCGTTCCAGGTCCTCCTGTCAAAATCAGCATTCCTTTTGACAACGCCTGCGTGATTGCTTCCTTCTGTCCCTCTGCATAACGGATTCCTTGTTTCTGTTCAATCGCCGCAATATAGTTGTCTGCCCCTATAATCGATTGTGCTGGATAGCGGAGCATCATCAACAAGCGTCCCGATGTGTAGACCTCTGCACGGTAAAGTTTTGGGGTAAACAGATATTCTCTTCCCTCAAACACTCGCAAAATCAATTCCTGGGAATCAATCAACTCCCGCAACGAAGATTCTACGCTTTCCTCTGCTACTCCTAACAGTCTCACCGCAGTCGGAATCAGTTTATCTGCCGGCAAACAAGTATGTCCATTATTTGCATTATGTTTTAAAACATGAACAATCCCCGCCCGAACTCTACAACGATCATCTTGTGGCCTGTCCAACGCTTCTGCAATACTATCTGCCCGGTCAAAATCAATGTCCAGGCCATCTGCACAAATACAATATGGATTTTCATCAATGAGTTCGGCCGCACGAGAACCATACATTTTCCAAATACTGACTGCTTCCTCCGGCGTAATTCCGAATTTGCTGAGGTATACCATAATTTCCCGAATTCCATAAATCCTCTGGAATTCTTCCGACATTTTTTTCGCCTTGGCTTTTGTGATTCCTTTAATCGCGCAGAGCCGTTCCGGTTCTTTTTCTAACACATCAAAAGAATGTTCACCAAACATTTCGACAATTTTCGCCGCTGTTGCAGGACCAATTCCCTTTACCGCCCCAGAAGAGAGATATTTTAGCATAGCTGTACTTGTCGCTGGTCGGGAGCGTTCAAATGCCTGAACTTTAAACTGGGGACCAAAACTTGGGTGATTCACCCAAGTTCCAATCAGCCGTAATTCTTCTCCGCATGCAACGCCTGGAATTGTTCCGACTACTGTTACCAATTCCTGCCCGTTATTCAGTTCCAAAACCACATACTGATTTTTTTCATTCCGAAAAATGACCTGCTCCACAGAGCCGGTCATTTCCAAAAGGTTTTCATTCTGCATAAAAATCCCTCGAATATTTTTTACACGTCTAGTTTAGTATAATATATTCTCTGATGTTTTGCAAATCCTGTTTAAAAAATGTCACGAATCTGGTCTTCTGCGCGACAAATACGGATGATTTCTTCATTCCTTGCGAGGACTGTACAAATTGCACGTGTTTCCATATCCATATCGTCATCAATACAGAGCACCATTCGATCCTCTGGACCACCGATCCAACGTAGCCTACCTACTGCATCACGCAAACGTAATTCTGCATCTTCCTGATGCCCTTGCATCTTCATAACAGAAACAAGACAATAAGGTTCTTTCTTTCGTGAACTACATAACCATTTGATTCCTGCTCGAAGTGTACCAACCATTCCGATCACTGCAAAAAATAGTAAAATAGCCCTACAAATAAGATCCAACATCGCTATCACCCCTTTCTTTCAGTATATGCCACAGAAAGGGAAATGATAGAAAAAAGGCGGAGAAAAGCAACAGCTGTTTCCCCACCTTTTATGGTACTTTTAAAAATGTACTCCAGTTTGTTTTATAAAACTTCTATCACACCAGAGCCGATTTGATTGCTTCCACTTTATCTGCTTTTTCCCAGGAAACTCCTAAATCTTCACGGCCCATATGGCCATAGGCAGCCAATTTGCGATAAATTGGATTTCTCAACCCCAGATCGCGGATAATAGCGGCTGGACGAAGGTCAAACACCTTATTGATCGCTTTTGCCAGAGCTTCATTAGAGTATTCAGAGGTTCCAAAGGTCTCTACCATGATGGAAACAGGATGCGCTACCCCGATTGCATAAGCTAATTGTACTTCGCATTTCTTAGCTAACCCTGCAGCTACAATATTCTTCGCTACATATCGTGCTGCATAAGCAGCAGAACGGTCTACCTTTGTCGGGTCTTTCCCAGAAAATGCACCGCCTCCATGGCGTCCATAACCACCATAGGTATCCACAATAATCTTACGGCCAGTGAGTCCACTGTCTCCCACCGGTCCCCCGATTACAAAACGCCCTGTTGGATTGATGAAATATTTTGTATTTTCATCCAGAAGCTCTTGCGGAATCACTTTCCAGACAACTTCTTTCAGGATATCCTCGCGAATCTGTTCCAAAGTAACATCTGGGTCATGCTGCGTAGACACAACAACTGTATCAATTCGTACCAGTCTGCCATCCTCATATTCTGCGGTCACTTGCGTTTTTCCATCTGGACGTAGATAAGTCAAAATGCCTTCTTTTCTTACTTTCGCAAGCTGCTTTGCAAGCTGGTGTGCATATGAGATAGCCGCAGGCATTAATTCTGGAGTCTCATCACATGCATACCCGAACATCATACCCTGATCTCCTGCACCAATCAGGTCAGACTCATCGGTGGCACCATTTTTTACTTCATAAGATTCGTTGACACCCATAGCAATATCGGC
>CALWKP010000123.1 GCA_944381295.1 uncultured Clostridia bacterium
TAGAAGCGTCATCAAAAGGATAATCTTCATAGGAATCCGGGAATTTTAAGCAATAAGAAATCAGATCCTGTCGTGTCATACAAACTCCTCCGCTTTTGTGATTATAGTACAAAACTGTACGGTTTTCTCAAGGACTTTCCCAGGTGTTTATTGACAATGTTGACAAAATGATGTACATTTATAAGTAAGATATCGGAAGATTCTCGAGCACAGATTCATTTAGGAACGAGGTGTCTTGGCATGAGTGGAAGCATTATTACCATTGCGCGTCAATACGGAAGTGGCGGGCATGAAATCGGCGAAAAGCTGGCAAAAAAACTGGGAATCCCGTTTTATGACAAAGAATTGATTGCAATGGCTGCAAAGAAGAGCGGGTACAGTGAAGAAGTTTTTGAGAAGGTTGACGAACGGGCTACCAATAGTCTGCTGTATTCTCTGATTATGGGGAATTATACGTTTGGTGGGCATATGGCAGTTCCAAACGATATGCCAATTAATGATAAACTTTTTCTGATTCAGGCAGATATTATCAAGCAGGCGGCTTTGGAAGGACCCTGTGTGATTGTAGGCCGTTGCGGCGATTATATTTTGCGTGACTTTACAAATGTATTCCATGTGTTTATTTATGCGGATAAGCTTAGCCGTATGGACCGTGCCGTGAAACAATATGGAATTGATCCGAACAAGGCAGCGGATATTTTAGCCAAAAAGGATAAGCAACGGGCAAACTATTATAATTTTTATGCAAACCGAAAATGGGGTGCCCCAGAAAATTATGATCTCATTATTAATAGCTCTACTTATGGGGTGGAACATTCGGTAGATTTGATTGTAACAGCAGAAGAGATGAAACTATAACAGCGATATTGCGGGCTGAAGGAACAGCCCGCTTTTTGTTGCACAGCTTAGTTGGGGCGGTCCCTTCCGGGAGCGAAGCTCCCGGCCCAGGATTCTTTAGAATCCTGGGAAAGCGCAAAATGCGCTTGGGACCGCCCCAACAGGAAAACTTTGTGTTCATGATAGCAAACCGAAGAAAGAAATTCAAGTGATGGTTAAGATTCTGCGAGAATCCGTTGCATTTTTACCAAATATTGTGTTACAATAAAAAAGATTTCTTGTGAAAAGGTTGCAATGATAGAGATACATAGATAAGTGAGGAGAACTATGCCGCAATTTATCCGTCCACGAATTCCTAAATTAGTGGTTTTCTTGGGAGCAATCCTGATTGTGATTATTGCAGTGTTGGTTTGGTTATGGTCTGTTTATGGATACCGGGTGAACCAATATTCTTGTACAAATTACGCAATGGGAGCTTATGTTCAGCAAACCGTCTATGGAACGAATGCAGAAGATGCTGCTGCGGATGCGGCGAAAGCAATAGGACAGTTGGAAAACTTGATATCCTGGAGAATCGAAGGTTCCGATATTCAGAAATTGAATGCAGAAGCAGGAACAAACTGGGAAGAAATGGATGAACAAACTCTGTCAATTTTAGCAAAATGTCTGGAAGTTGCAGAGCGGTCGAACGGTGCCTTTGATCCGACGATTTTACCGGTGTCGGCACTTTGGGACTTTGGTGGAGATAATCAGCAGGTGCCGGAAGAATCTATGCTGGAAGAATTCATGGGATATGTCAATTATCAAGACCTCCGGATTGATGAGGAAGAGGGGAGTGCCTCTCTGAAATATCATTATATGGGAGTAGACTTAGGCGCAGTTGGAAAGGGTGCGGCCTGTCAGGAGGCAGTGGAAGCGTATGCAGAAGCAGGTGCTTCCGGAATTGTGAGTGTTGGCGGAAGTGTAGGTATTTGTGGAGAAAAACCGGACGGTTCTTTATGGAATATCGCCGTGCGTGATCCTAATAGCGGAGAAGAAAAAACTGCGGCGTTGGGAACCCTTTCGTTGGAATCTGGCTATATTTCGACTTCTGGTTCGTATGAAAAGTATTTTACAGAAGATGGTGTAACCTATCACCATTTGCTTGACCCAAAAACAGGTTATCCTGCAGAGAGTGGACTTGTCTCTGTGACAGTGATCTGTGATGATGGAACATTAAGTGATGCCCTTTCGACCGCTTGTTTTGTATTGGGGCTAGAACAAGGAGTAGAACTTCTGGAAAGTTATGGAGCCGGCGGCGTATTTATCGATCAGGAGAATCACATTTTTCTCAGCGGAATAGCACAGGATGCCTTCGAGCTGATGTCAGAAGAATATACCATAGAGGAGCTGCCATGAAACAGTCTGTGATAAAAAAAGCGGATGTGGTTTTGATCGCAGCTTTATTGGCAGCAGTAGTGGTATGGTTAGTGTGGCCGCGGCCGGATGGATGTATTGCGGTCATTGAACAGGATGGAGAAGAACTCCAAAGGATTGATTTAAGTTCTCTGGTGGAAGAGAAAGAAATTGATCTGGGAGGAAGTTATGAAGTGAGACTGTTGGCGGGACCGGGATATATTGAATTTTTGTCGTCTTTGTGTCCAGACCAAGTGTGTGTCCGCACAGGCCGTTTGACCAAGGCGGGGGAAGCCGCTGTTTGTCTCCCGGCAAAGATATCGGTGCGGCTGGAAGGAGAAACAGTGGGATATGATGCCTATACAGGTTAGGGGAAAGGAAGGCCGTTATGTGCCGCAGAAAATGGGATGATTCTCATGCTAAAATGGTATCTTTCTGCGGTGTTCTGGGCGCTTTGGCAATCGTACTGTCAGCGTTGGAAAATATGCTCCCGCCGTTGCCCATGCTTCCTCCTGGGGCAAAACTGGGAATTTCTAATATTGTGACCATGTATGCAGCCAGTACCGTAGGCCTCATTCCTGCAATGGGGATTGCCTTGTTGAAGGGACTATTTGCAGGTGTGACACGGGGGATGGTAGCTTTTTTGATGAGCGCTTCCGGCGGACTGTTAAGTACCTTGGTAATGTGGTCGTTGCTGCGCGTCCGTCACCGTCCGTTTGGGATGGTTGGTTTGGGCGTATGCGGCGCCCTTTCTCATAATGCGGCGCAGCTTTGTGTGGCGATGTGTATGACAACCCCTGCGGTGACAGCATATATCCCATGGCTTGTCCTGTTTGGAATTTTGACAGGAACATTGACGGGACTAGTATTGCGGTTGTTGTTACCGATTCTCGAGAAAATAAAGTTTATTTAAAAGGAAGATTTCCTGCGATGTTAAAAGTAGAATTTCATAGTTTTTCGGAACCTTTGGAACCTGCTTATGCGGTGATTGCAGCAAGTTGGAGAGGGAAATGGATTTTCTGCAAACATAAGGAAAGGGATACCTGGGAGATTCCCGGTGGCCATATTGAGCCCGGCGAAACACCGCTGGAAGCAGCCCGACGGGAGCTGTTTGAAGAAACCGGCGCGATAGAAGCTGATATGGTCCCGGTTTGTCTATATTCCGTTGAGCCATGCGATGGCACAGGGCGGACAAGTTATGGGGCGTTATATGATGCAGACGTTCAGGAACTGGGGCCTTTGCCGGAAAATATGGAGATGGAAAAAATCTCATTTTTTGATTCGCTTCCGGAGAAGCTGACTTATCCGATGATTCAGCCGAAGCTTTTGGAGCGGGTCGAGCAAGAACGCTGCCGGAGGCAGTAAAAGTACTAGGGGAGGAAATACTTATGGAACTTACGTTTCCGACAAAACCCTACCGGACACATGGTGGCGCGGCGGTTCCGCACCATAAAAACACTGCGCAAGCAGAATCGCTAGTAATGCCTGTTCCGGAGAGGGTCGTGCTGCCGATGCAGCAGCATGTAGGAGCTCCCTGCACCCCTCTTGTCAAGAAGGGGGACCAGGTGTTTGTGGGGCAAAAGATTGCGGAAAGTACAGCGTTTGTCAGTGCGCCGATTCATGCAAGCGTTTCAGGGACGGTTGCAGGAATGGAGAAGGTAATGCTTCCCGGAGGCCAGGTGACAGATGGAATCGTGATCGAGTCGGATGGCCAGATGACGCCATGGGCGGAGTTGCATCCGCCGAAAGTGGATACTTTAGAGGAGTTTGTAGACGCAGTCCGGGAATCAGGACTGGTAGGGTTAGGCGGTGCGGGTTTTCCGGCCCATGTGAAACTGCGCGTACCGCCGGAAAAAAACGTAGATACACTGATCGTAAATGTGGCGGAATGTGAGCCATATATCACAGCGGACCATCGGGAAGCCCTTGAGAATTCCGAAGCGGTATTGGACGGAGTCTATACGATCAAGAAGCTTTTAGGACTGGAACGTGTCATTATTGCAGTAGAGGATAATAAACCGGACGTTATCAAGGTGCTGCGAGAGATTGCAGATAACCAGGAGATGGACCCGAAAGATCAGGTCAGGATTCTGCCGCTGCATGCGAGATATCCGCAAGGGGCAGAAAAAGTCCTGGTGCAAGCATGTACAGACCGTAAGATTCCAGCAGGAAAGCTGCCGGCAGATGTTGGATGTATTGTGATGAACATCACATCGGTGGCGTTTCTGTCCAGATACTTAAAGACAGGGATGCCTCTGGTGAAAAAGCGCGTGACCATTGATGGGTCGGCGGTGAAAAATCCGGCAAATGTGATAGTTCCCATTGGGACAAAGATTGCGGATGTGATTGCGTTTTTAGGCGGTTATCGGGAAGAACCGAGAAAAATCTTGATGGGCGGACCTATGATGGGGCTTGCGGTGACCAGCGATGAGTTGCCGATCCTGAAACAGAATAACGGAATTCTTGCATTTACAGAAAAGGATGCACGGCTGATGAAGCCGACGGATTGTATCCGGTGTGGAAAATGTGTGGCAAACTGCCCGATGTTGTTGGTCCCGACGATGCTGGAAAAATATGCGGAACGGCAGGATGTGGAAGCTCTGAATGACTATGCGGTCATGACTTGTATGGAATGTGGGACATGCGCTTATAATTGTCCGGCAGGGAGACCGTTGGTGCAGTCGATCCGGTTGGGTAAATCTTATGTGAAGAAAGCGGGAGGGAAAAAGTAATGGATAAATTGATAGTTTCGTCTTCCCCCCACCTGCGCAGCGGGACCAGCACGACAAAATTGATGCTGGACGTGATTATTGCGTTGGTTCCGGCAGCGATCGCTTCCATTGTGATTTTTGGGCCGCGTGCGCTGCTGATTATCGGTGTATGCGTCGTTACCTGTGTCCTTTCGGAATATGTATGCCGTAAAGTAATGAAGCGGGAAAATACGATCGGGGATTTGAGCGCAGTGGTAACGGGAATGTTGCTTGCCTTCAACCTGCCGGTAGGGATTCATCCGCTGATGGCAGCATTTGGCGGTATCGTAGCGATTGTCGTGGTGAAGCAGATGTTTGGAGGAATCGGCCAGAACTTCGTTAACCCGGCATTGACCGCAAGGATTGTTTTGATGTCCTCATTCCCCTCTCCGATGAGCACCTGGGCACAGCCGTTTTATTATTTGCAGGGAAGCGCTGATGCCATGACTACGGCGTCTCCGCTTGGAATCCTGAAAGAAGGTTCCGGGGCAGAGATTCCAGGATATTTGGATCTATTCCTGGGAAATAACGCAGGATGTTTGGGAGAAACCTGTTCCCTGGCGTTAATTCTTGGCGGAATTTATCTGGTAGTGCGTAAAGTCATTCATCCGGCAGTTCCGCTGACCTATCTTGCAGTAGTAGCGGCGATTTCTGCGATTGCGGGAAGGGATGTTTTGACAGAACTTCTGACCGGCGGTTTGATGCTTGGCGCGATCTTTATGGCGACGGATTATACGACCACGCCCATCACGCTGAAAGGACGTATCATTTTTGCTGCCGGCTGCGGGATTTTGACCATGCTGATCCGTATGTTTGGTTCGTTGCCGGAAGGGGTATCGTTCTCGATTATTTTGATGAATATCTTGGTTCCCTACATTGAAAAACTTTCCCGGCCGAAACCATTTGGCAGTGCGGCAAAAGGAAAGGAGCGTGTAAAGGGATGAAAATGGATGCAAAAAGTGTATTAATCCCTGCGTTGACGCTCTTTTTGATCTGTGCGGTTGTCACGGGACTTCTTGCGGGGACAAATCTGCTGACAAAAGATGTAATTGCACAGCAGGAAGCAGCGGCGGAGGAAGCTTCGCGGAAAATTGTATTGTCTAGTGCAGAAAGCTTTGAAAAGAAAACGGTCTCTGTGGATGGGACGGAAGTAGAATACTATGAGGGGACAGATGCTTCCGGCGCAGTTGCGGGGCTGGTGTTTACAACCGCGGCAAAAGGTTATGGCGGGGATATCAATGTTATGACCGGGATCGGCAGTGACGGTTCTGTGGCAGGAGTAGTGATTCTATCGCTGGAGGAAACTCCGGGCCTGGGGGCCAATGCCCAGAACGAAAGTTTCTTGAATCAATATCAGGGAGGTGCCGGACCATTTGAAGTCATCAAATCCGGTACGCCTTCTGAAAACCAGATCCAGGCGCTAACAGGTGCAACGATTTCCTCAAAAGCGGTTACCGAAGCGGTAAATCAGGCAGTGTCCTACTATGAACTTGCAAAGGAGGGGGAATAAAATGGCAAAATCCCTGGCAAAAGAATTTACAAAAGGGATTATTAAAGAGAACCCGGTACTTTGTTTGGTACTTGGAACCTGTCCGACACTGGCGGTCAGTACTGCGGCAGTCAATGCAATCGGTATGGGGATTGCGGCGACTTTGGTACTGGTATGTTCCAATGCGGTGATCTCTTTGCTGCGAAAGGTGATCCCTGATAAAGTCCGAATTCCGGCTTATATTACCATTATTGCAGGCTTTGTTACGATCGTACAGATGCTGGTCAAGGCATACGCTCCGGATATTGATAAGGCGCTTGGCATTTATCTGCCATTGATTGTGGTAAACTGCATTATTTTAGGACGTGCAGAAATGTTTGCCAGCAAAAATAATGTCCTGCCTTCCATTCTTGACGGCCTGGGAATGGGTGTCGGTTTTACGGCGGCTTTGCTGCTGATGGGCTGCATCCGTGAGTTTTTCGGGGCAGGGTCCTTGTTTGGCATCCCGATCACTTCTGGTTTTATGGCGCCCATCATCATCTTTATCCTTCCTCCAGGAGGCTTCTTTGTCTTTGGTATGCTGATTGCTCTCGCGAGTAAGCTTGCTAATAAGGAACAGCCGGTGGAATCCACTGGTTGCGCTTCTTGTCCGATGGCGGCTTCTTGCAGCAAAATTTCTGAGAAGGAGGGCGCTGCGAAATGATCCAGAATCTGGTTGCGATTTTTCTTGCGGCAATCCTGACAGAAAACTATGTTTTAAATCAATTTTTGGGAATTTGTCCCTTTTTGGGAGTTTCCAAAAAAGTCAATACCGCTCTGGGAATGAGTATTGCCGTAACCTTTGTTATGGTACTTGCCACGGCAGTTACTTGGCCGCTTTATACTTACCTGCTTGTCCCAAATAAATTGGAATACTTGGAAACCATCGTGTTTATCCTGGTAATTGCAGCATTAGTACAGCTTGTGGAAACTATTTTGAAAAAATATATCCCGTCACTGTATAATGCACTCGGCGTGTATCTCCCCCTAATCACCACAAACTGTGCGGTTTTGGGTGTGACGATGCTTGTCATTGAAAGAGGCCAGGCGGATGCTACCTTCGGATATGTGGAATCTTTGGTCAATGCGTTTGGCGCGGGGATTGGTTTCCTGGTAGCGATGGTCCTTTTTGCAGGTGTCCGCGAAAGGCTGGAGCTTTGTGATATTCCAAAATCTTTGAGAGGTCTGCCGATCACCTTGGTAGCGGCATCTTTGGTAGCGGTATCTTTCCTGGGATTCCAGGGCCTGGTAGACGGTTTGTTGGGTTGAGAAAGGGGAGTGTAATCAATGAATGATATTTTACTCCCGATCTTGATTGTTGCGGGAATAGGTTTAATTGCAGGGTTAGGACTTGCAATTGCGTCAATTATCATGGCGGTCCCGAAAGATGAGAAGGCAGAAGCCGTATTGGAAATCTTGCCAGGCGCGAACTGTGGAGCATGCGGTTATTCCGGCTGCGCAGGGTATGCAAAGGCGCTTGCTGCCGGAGAAGCAAAACCTGGCTTATGCTCTCCAGGAGGAGAGGCGGTAGCGAAGGCTACTTCGGAACTTCTGGGAGTAAGCGGGGATGTGGAATATAAAACCGCATTGGTACATTGCCTTGGCAGTTATGATTTTACCACAGATAAAATGGAATATGACGGGATTATGAGCTGCGCAGCAGCAGCGCAGTTGGCAGGCGGCATTACAAGTTGTCGTTTTGGATGTATGGGGCTTGGCGACTGCATGAAAGCCTGTGAATACAATGCGATTACAGTCTGTAATGGGGTTGCGTCAATTGATCCAGCCAAGTGCAAGGGTTGCTCAAAATGTGTCAGCGCATGTCCAAAAGGCTTAATTAGTTTTGTACCCTTAAAAGAACAAGCCGTTGTTCGCTGCAATAACTGTGATAAGGGTGCAGTAACAAATAAAGTATGCGGTATTGGCTGTATCGGATGTACAAAATGTGTGCGTGTGTGCGAATTTGACGCGGTAAAAGTAGTGGATTCCCATGCGGTTGTGGACCCGGCAAAATGTACGGCTTGCGGAAAATGTGTGGAAGCTTGTCCGAGACATTGTATTACGCTGTTCAAGGTGCCGGAACAAAAACACTGAATCAAGAAAGATTGCTTACTAGGAACAAAGGAGCATTGCAGTTTTGGTTTCTGCGATGCTCCTTTTGACGTCAAAAAGGGAATGACATTCTTGAGGAAAGAACGATAGCAATCATCTACAAAACGATATAACCAATGACCAGATGAGTTTAAAGGGATTTGTAGTCCCCTTTATAGGAACGAAAGCGCAATGGCATAAAAATGTCCTCAAATAGGGGAAGGGGCATAGCGAAGGTGTGATTTGTAGACTTTTCAGTCCTTTTTTAGGGATTACCATAGGCATTAGGCTTTTATATAGGGTTCGCTCACAATATTATACTCCTATACAGACTCATATCATTGGCCGACAGGACACCCTTGACAAGTGAAGGGGATGGGTGTATACTAGTTTCCGTCGATTGCTGATAAAAATACTACACAAAGAGAGGAGGCGGGCAGCATGATGACCAGAATGCTTATAAATGGCAATACGATGCATTGGAGCCGAAGGGAAGAACTGTCCGCGTCCCCGCTCTGCCCGACGTAAGGGGGTAGACTTTTGTGCGGTTCATTTAACGCCCCCGGCGCAAAGCCGGGGGCGTTTTTGCTTAGGAAAAAAGGGAGGAGATTTTTTGAAACAATCGAAACGAGCGCTAATCTGGCGGTTTTTGCGGCCTTATCTCTGGATTTTTGCGCTCACGCTCTTGTTTTCTATGGGAAACACCGTGCTAGGCTCACTGACGCCGCAGGTGGTGCGTGTGGCGGTCGACTCTATTCTCGGAGGGGAGCTGTTCCCCGAGATCGTGACAGCCCTCGCGCCTGAGTCGCTTCTCAAAAGTGATCCGATGACGCAGCTTCTCGCAGCGGCGGGATTCCTGCTCGTTGTGGCGGTGCTATCGGGACTATGTACTTATGGTAGCCGGATGGGAACGGCGAAGGGCTCTGAGAATTTTGTCAAGTCACTGCGTGATGCGCTGTATCGCCACATTCAGCAGCTTCCATACGCGTGGCACGTCCGTCACAGTACGGGGGAGATCATTCAACGCTGCACATCCGATGTCGAGGTCGTACGCAACTTTGTGACAAACCAGCTGCTCGAAGTTTTCCGTATCCTCTTTCTCGTTGGCTTCTCACTTGCCGTGATGTTCTCAATGAATTGGAGGATATCACTCATCGCTGTTGGCTTCCTGCCGGTCATCCTCGCCTATTCTGCTTTCTTTTACTCCAAGATCGCGAAACGCTTTTTGACGGCGGACGAGGCCGAGGGAGAGCTTTCGGCGACGGTGCAGGAGAACCTTACCGGGGTACGCGTTGTGCGCGCATTCGGGCGCGAAAAGTATGAAGTGGAACGCTTTGATAAAAAGAATGAGAGGTTTGCGTCTCTCTGGATTCGTCTCGGACGACTCATGAGTGCCTACTGGGGTATCGGTGATCTCATCACCGGACTACAGATTCTCACGGTTATCTGTGTCGGTGTTCTGCAGGCAGTCAACGGTGAGATCACCCTCGGCGAGTTCCTGGCTTTTGTATCGTATAATCAGACGCTTGTCTGGCCGGTGCGTGGCCTTGGCAGAATCCTCTCCGAGATGAGTAAAGCCGGTGTGTCAATCGAACGCCTTGCCTACATCCTCGACTCTGAGCCAGAGAAAGAACCGGAGAACGCCCAGACACCGCCAATGGATAGAGACATTGTCTTCGACCATGTCTCGTTCGCGTATGGCGATCAGCCTGTGCTGCGGGATGTGAGCTTTACCATACCTGCAGGAAAGACGTTTGCCGTCCTGGGCGCAACAGGCAGCGGTAAGTCTACAATGATGCATCTCATCGACCGACTTTACGATCTCCCGCCGGATAGCGGGCATATTACTGTCGGCGGTGTGGACATTTCTGAAATCAGCCGGCCATATCTGAGACGAAATATCGGTATCGTGTTGCAGGAACCATTCCTCTTTTCGCGTACCATCCGCGAGAACATTGCTGCTGTGTGTCCCGGTGCCTCAATGGAGGAGATCCGCCGACAGGCGGGGACGGCGCACGTTGACGAAGCCATTCTTGAGTTCGCCGATGGATATGAGACGATTGTTGGAGAACGCGGCGTAACGCTCTCGGGCGGACAGAAGCAGCGTGTTGCCATTGCCCGAACGCTGATGCTTGATGCGCCGATCCTTATCTTTGATGACTCACTCTCCGCTGTTGATGCGGAGACGGATGCTGAAATTCGTGCATCGCTCCATGACGCGAAGGGTTCGGCGACGGTTATCCTCATCTCTCACCGCGTCACGACGCTTATGCAAGCCGATCTTATCCTTGTGCTGCAGGACGGTCGTGTAGCAGAGATTGGAAGTCATGACGAGTTGATGGAGAAAAATGGCCTATATCGTGAAATTTACGAATTGCAAATGACAGGGGAGGACAGGGATCTCCTGTTTTCCAGAGAAGGAGGCGAAAGCTATGGGGTATGACGAGCAGGAATATACGAAATCGTTTGACATTCGCTCGTGGAAGAAGTTGCTGCCGTTTTTGAAGCCGTACCGCAAGCTGATCGCAGTCGTACTCTCGCTCAACGTCGTGTGTGCGATCATTGACATTTCACTGCCGCTATTCCAACGGTATGCTATCGACGAGTTTATTGAAACGGGAGATGCATCCGGCTTGCCAGGTTTCGCTGTGCTATACGGCTGCGTGATCGGCATACAGACACTCGCGGTCATCCTGTTCGCGCGTCGTTCGATGCGCATTGAGATGCAGATTGGCCGCGATATGAAGCGCGCGTGCTTTGTGCATCTGCAGACGCTTTCACTCTCGTACTACAATGTTACGCCCGTCGGCTACCTGCTCTCGCGCATTATGAGTGATACGAACCGGATCGCCGGCATGATCGCATGGAACTCGATCGACATTCTGTGGGCAGTTTTTTACGTCCTTGGCGTGTTCGTGATGATGTTCCTCCTCAATCCCGGCCTTGCGGCGGCGGTGATTCTCATTGTACCGATCATTTCGCTGCTGACAGCATGGTTCCAGGACAAAATCCTGCGCTGGAACCGGCGTGTGCGGAAGATGAATTCGCGGATCACAAGTGCGTATAATGAGGGTATCATGGGTGCACGCACATCGAAGACACTCGTCATTGAGGAGCAGAACAGCCGCGAATTCGAAGAGGTCACGCAGGATATGCGCGTCTCGTCGGTGAGGGCTGCGCGACTTTCCGCGGTTTACATCCCACTCGTAATGTTCTTCAGCTCTCTAACGACGGCTATCGTGCTTGCGAGAGGCGGTGCGCTGGCGTTAGAGCAGATGATTCTCATCGGCACGCTGTCGGCGTTCACATCGTACGCGGTCGGTATCTTCGAGCCGATTCAGCAAATTGCCCGCAATATCGCGGATATCCTCTCGCTGCAGGCGAATATTGAGCGTGTCATGGGCCTCCTCGAGCAGGAGCCGCTTATCACCGATACTCCCGAGGTGATCGAGAAGTATGGCACGGCGTTCGAGGCGAAGCGCGAAAACTGGGAGCCGATTCGCGGTGATATTGAGTTCCGCGATGTCTCTTTTCGCTATCCTGACGGAAATGAGAATGTCCTGACCCACTTCAACCTCAAGATTCCCGCCGGGTCAACGATCGCTATTGTCGGTGAGACGGGTGCGGGTAAGAGTACGCTCGTCAATCTTGCGTGCCGCTTTTTCGAACCGACGTCGGGGCAGGTGCTCATTGACGGGAAGGACTACCGTGAGCGCAGCCAGCTCTGGCTGCATAGCAGCATTGGGTACGTGCTGCAAAGTCCGCACCTGTTCTCCGGTACGGTGATGGAGAATATCCGGTACGGCAGGCTCGATGCGACGGATGAAGAGGTCATCGCGGCGGCGAAAGCTGTCTCGGCAGACCAGGTTGCGATGAAGCTTGAGAAGGGATATGAAAGCGATGTTGGGGAAGGCGGGGACCGCCTGTCCACAGGTGAAAAGCAGCTGATCTCGTTTGCGCGTGCCGTGTTGGCAGATCCGCGTATTTTCGTCCTTGACGAGGCGACAAGCTCCATTGATACAAAAACGGAACGCTTGATTCAGGATGCGACAGAGCTGCTCCTTAAGGGGCGCACGTCTTTCCTCATTGCGCACCGCCTGTCCACCATTCGACGTGCGGATTTGATTCTGGTGGTCCGCGATGGTGAGATTGTCGAGCAGGGGACGCACGACGAGCTCATCCGTCAAAAAGGCTACTACCGTGACCTCTATCGCAGACAGTTCGAACAGGAAAGGTTGCAGGCAATGTAAAATAGAACCGCTTTCTACCAAAAGGAGCACTGCAGATTGTAAATCCGCAGCGCTCCTTTTGTCATGTTCGGCAGGTTTTGATAGGAAAAAATTTAGGGATATTCCTTCATTTTCTCTTGATCCATAGTCCTCCCATGTCTGTATTCAGTTCTTTTGAGGACATTACGAGGGCGAGTTCCTCCAATACAGCAACACTTGCCAGAAAACAAAGGAACCCGGCGGGAGCAACAGGGTCAGAAAGAAATGCCAAAAGTGGATAAATAGCAAATGCCAATCCTGCCACCTTGTTGGCAAGGGTATGGACACCTATCACAAGTTTTTGATATTTAAAGAAGCACGTGAGAAAAATTGCAAATTTGACTAGGAAAATCCCGCAGATCCAAGCAGTCAGAAAAAGAGGAAGCTGTAAAGTGGGCAGCAGTACAGCTGTTGTAATGACAACAAAAATGAAATCAGCAAAGGAATCCAGTCGGGAGCCTAAGGGGGTTACAGTATGTAATAACCTTGCCAGGACGCCGTCAAGAACGTCACTGGCACAGCAGTAAAAAAATGCGATAAAAAACGGGATGGAAAATGGTTCCAGGAAAAAGAAGAGAAAAGGTACAATACAGCGTGTGAAGGTAAGAATCATAGGAATTTTCTTCATAACGGCCTCCAGCTTTTCAAGAATACTTTTATTTTAGCAGAAAAACTGTTAGAAGAAAAGTATCGTGTTTCAAAGGATATTTTCTAAGAAAGGATATTCTGTATCTTTCAGCCGTTCGATTTGAAGTGCAGCCCGATTATATTCAATTTGAAATTCTTGAAGATTTCCCTCTTCAATGAGTGGAGGTAATGCGGCTAAGGCCTGGTCAATGGATTCCAATCTGGCATGGGGAAGGTAGAGAGAAAGTGAATGATGATAGTCATCCCACTTTTCCAAAAGTTCCTCTGCACGCCGTCCTGCCAGAACAGATTCTCCTTCTTTTAAATTGGATTCTATCTCCGATAAAGATAATAATAAATCTCCTGTACAAGTGATTGTGTTGTGAAATCCCAGTACGCATAACCCTGCAAGCAGTAAGAAAATGACTGCCGCAGCCCAAATCCGATTCATGTTACATTCTCCTTTCGGATGATATGGTACTCTCCCGATGTGTCGGCGGTCATGATGAAGACATCAGCAGCACGTACTTTTTCCTGCTTTAAAATTTTGTCGACCCATTGCCGGTTTTTGCCGCAGGCTTTTGCAGATGGTTCTGAAAAAACACCATCACTGATTACTACGGTTTCCAAACCTTTATCTGGTGGCGATAATCCCAAATCATCGCAGCATGGCTGGTCTTTTTCCGGCTTTTTTAGTACGCTTAATTTTCCGTTTGTCTCCACAATTGCAAAAGCAACATCCTCCAGGCGGAATACATTATCCAAACGGAGTTGTTCAAAAAGATCCTCTGTTGTCATGCGGAGTCTGCGCATAGCCTTTTGATCGAGTTTTCCATTGTGGATTACCATGATGGGGCGTCCGCATACAAGCTTGCGAAATCCAGGAAGTTTCAGCATTAATATGGAGGCCAGAATTTCACAGAGAACCAATACCGCGATCGGGATAAATCCGCTTGCCAATGGCTGACCGGTATCCTGCATGGGAATCGCCGCAATATCCGAAATGAGTAAAGTAACAACAAGCTCACTGGTTTGCAGTTCGCTGATTTGCCGTTTGCCCATGATCCGTACTGCTGCCACGATTACTATGTAGAGCAGTAAGGTCCTGATAAAAGAGATTGTCATCGTTTCATCACCCGGTGGTTATTGTTGGATAATAAGAAGAAATTTATGCGTAGTCATCCTGCGGCTGAGGAAATATTTTGGAAAGGTCCTTGTATATTCTTGGGGAAATCGTCCAAATTATACAAAGGACAACATGAATGGGGGAAGAATATGGAAGGACCCAAATTGATTTCCAAAAGTCTGCTGGAAAATACCGTATATCTTCGGGGACTATTTGAAGGCTGTATGGATTTTATGATGCGGGAATTCAAAATCAATGGAATCAATGCCGCACTGACAGCTATTGATGGTCTGGTAAACAAACAGACGATTGCACAGGCAATTATGACACCCATATGGAATGCAGAAATTCCACAAGGGACGCCGGAAGAACAATTATCCTATCTGCGGGATTCTTCCTTATCCACAGTAGACCAGACACAATTGAGAACGTTGGATGATGTTATGGACCGGATATTTTCGGGATTCGCCGTACTGTTGATGGATGGTTGTGATTGGGCAGTAGCATTCGGCGTACAGGGATTTCAATTCCGTGGAATTAGCGAACCCAGTAACGAAGTCATGCAGCGCGGTTCGAGAGAAGGCTTTGTGGAACCGTATCTGATCAATATATCGATGATCCGAAGAAGAATGAAAACTTCCTCCCTGAAATTTGAAAAGATGGAAGTTGGGAGTATGAGCAAAACAAGTATAGCGCTTTGTTATCTGCAAGATATGGTTTCTCAGGAAGTGCTGGAAGAAGTACGGGCCAATATTCATAAAATACACCAGCAAAGTGTCTTGGCAACGGGATATTTAGCCCCTTTTCTGGAAAAAAAGGGAGTTTTTAACGGGGTTGGTTTGTCAGAACGGCCAGATACGGTATGTGGGAAAATCATGGAAGGGCGCATTGCGATTATTGTGGATGGAACGCCGAATGTGCTGATTGTCCCACACTTGTTTATCGAAAATTTCCAAAGTTATGATGATTATACAACACGTCCATACTATGCGACATTTACCCGATGTCTGAAAGTGATCGCTTTCTTTTTTGCGATGTTCCTGCCAGGACTTTATGTAGCGACAGTCACCTTTCATCCGGATCTTCTTCCGGAAGCAATGCTCATCAAGATCGCACAAGCAGAAGCCAGTACGCCATTCCCGGTCATGATAGAGGCCGTAGTGATCCATCTGATCTATGAGATCATGAGGGAAGCGGGATTGCGTGTACCGCGTCCGTTAAGCCATGCAGTCAGTATTGTCGGCGCTCTGGTGATTGGGGATACCGCAGTAAGCTCCGGGTTGATTGGTACCCCTACACTTTTGGTGGTAGCGTTGACTGCTTTATCCAGTTATGCCATCCCCAGTTTGTATGAGCCGATTGCATTGCTCCGGTTTGCATTCATCATTATCGGAGGTACAGTAGGTTTGTGGGGCATTACTTTGGGAATGGGTGCAGTAGCGGTAGGAATTTGTGCCGAAAGTGTTTATAAAATTCCATTTTCGGCCCCAGTCACCCCTTTTCGTTGGAAAAGTATGAGGGATGTCTTTGTAAGGGCAGGATGGAGAACTTTATCGAAAAAAACTATCACGGTACAGGATATGCCTGGTTCCAATGTAAAAAAACTGTAAGGAGGGCTTCCTGTGGGTATACCCAAACAAACGTGTACGATCGGAGCGGGCCAATTGTTTGCGGCTTTGTTTATCGGTAGGTTCCTGATCGTTTTAACGGTCAATTCACTGCTCTCAGGCGGGGAGAATATTCTCGATAATGTAATTTCAGAAATAGCGGCGTACTTGCTGAACTTTTTGATAGTCATTCCCATCTGGATCATGAACCGCCGCCGGCCGACACTGGATATTTTGGACCAATCCTATTTCCTGATGGGGCAGGCAGGGGTGGCCATTTGTCTGTTTTATGCCATCTATTTTGTTGTCGTAAACTGGTATTATTTGTCGTTTTTCCAACTTTATATCGGAAATGTCATGGAGGTGAAAACACCAGTCTGGCTTGTTGCCGTTGCGGCACTTGCGGTTGCTTGCTATGGGGCCTTCCGCGGAATAGAAGCAGTATTACGAGCATCCGGTGTGATCCTGGTAGTGATTTGTGCGGGATTGGTGTTCATTATTGCCACTCTTTTTACAGAAATTGATCCTCTGAATTACCAACCGCTGTTGTATGAAGGTCCGCGTCAGGCGGTAGCCGGACTGTTATTATTTTTGTCGAGAAATAGCGGCTTTGCTCTGATGGCACTGTTTCTTCCTTCAGCGTGCGGACATAAAAAAACAGCATTTTTTGTCTGGAATACAGGGATTTGCTTGTTGTTGACAATATTGCTGACGGTTATTGTGGGCGCAGCGGGAGATTATCTCAGAAGTCAACTGTTTCCGGTGTATACAGCGGTGTCAATGGCAGAAATAGGTCCTTTTCAACGAATGGATGCCATTTACCTGGGAATGTGGATGATGGGATTATTTATTAAAATATCGTTTGATCTCTATGCCATTTCATTTTGTATTTCAAAAATATGGGGGGATCGTGCCGGGAAAATTTCGATTCTGGTAGGAGCAGCGCTAATTGCGTGTGTATCGCAGCTGTCGGTGATGAGCCGGGCTGTACAGAACATTATTTACAGCTTATGGCTTCTG
>CALWKP010000124.1 GCA_944381295.1 uncultured Clostridia bacterium
AGGGACTCTTTCTGCGCAAACGAACAAGCCGATAACACAGATGCCGCCGCTCCTGCAATGATCCCTTTCTCTGTCCGGCGCACTTTTTTAAACCCTTCCCCTAAGGCAATTACCAAGCCATCAATGCCATGATCGCTTACCAGCATATTGGAACCGTTCCCTATAACAAGCACCGGAATTTCCAATTTTTTGCTGCAAACCAACAGCTTTTGCAACGCTTCTTCTCCCGGCACAACGACAAAAACCTCTGCCGGACCTCCTATCCGGAACGTGGTATGCCTACTCATTGGCTCTTCCTGCCGTACCTCACACCCGGCTTTCTTTGCGACTGCTATCAATTCTTCCATCTGCTGCGACATGACACCCTCCGGATTTTTTAATATTTGCGGGGATAAACTTCCACTTGGGTATATTCCCTGAGATAACTACGAAAACGGTCTATCGATGCATTCACGATCAGCTCTTCCGGGAACCCGATTTCCCGCAGCATCTGTTCCACGCGCGGGAAATTCCCAATCTGAGTATGAAAATGCGCGTCTGAATTGACTACGATCGGTACCCCATGACGTTTACACGTCTTTGCGATCTCCATACAATTCGGAATCGAACCTTTCCTTACAGAAAAAGTATTTTCATTGATCTCTACTAATTTCCCGCTGCGCCCGAATTCCGGGATTACCGTTTCATAATCATAGCGATATGTTTCGCTTCCGCTATGTCCAATGACATTCACTTTCGGATTCCGGGCTATTTTCAGCCACAGTTCTGTACATTTTTCTACGGTCGCTTTTTCTTCCGCCATTAATCCGCTATGAATCGACGCTACCAACCAATCCAAATTTACCAAGTCTTCTTCCGGCAAATCCATCGTCCCCTGGTAGTCCAAAATATTCGCTTCGGCGCCCCGGAGTACCAGCACACCTTCCAGATAGCGCGGAACTACCACGAGATTCCGGAAATACCATTGTCCCGGCGCTCCCGGCATTGCATAGCCATGATCTGTAATCGCTATGGCATAGAGGCCCTTTTCCTTTGCCGCATGCACCATTTCGGTAAGCGAACTGTACGCATGGGTTGATGCCAGCGTATGACAATGTGTATCTGCGATGATCTTCATATTTTCTCGGTCCTTACTTTTTCTCAGATCTCTAACTCACGTTTGCGTTCGTGTTCCTGCAGCAGCGAAACATCCATCCCTAAACTGGTTAAAAGTTCCTGTGCCGCATTATACCCCATCTTCTTCTGACGGTTATTCATGGCTGCTACCTCAATGATAACTGCCAGATTTCTTCCTGGTTTTACAGGAATTGTCAGTACGGGGACCTTCAAGCCCAGAATTTCTGTATATTCATTATCGATTCCCATCCGATCATAGATCTTGGTATTATCCCAGATCTCCAAATTGATCACAATATCGATCTTTTCTGTAATCTTAACCGCACCCATACCAAAAATACGCCGTGCGTTAATAATCCCTATGCCACGCAATTCAATAAAATGACGGATATTCTGCGGCGACGACCCGACCAGGGATTTTGCAGAAACCCTCCTGATCTCTACTGCGTCATCCGCAATCAAACGATGTCCGCGCTTAATCAGCTCAATCGCAGTTTCGCTTTTACCTACGCCGCTGTCTCCGATCAGCAGAATGCCTTCGCCATATACTTCCACCAAAACTCCATGACGTGTGATTCTCGGCGCCAGCTCTACATTCATATAAGAGACCAATGCCGCTACCAGACTTGACGTCGCTTCCGGAGAGCCATAAATCGGTACCCCATGTTTTTGGGCCGCCTCCAGCATTTCCGGCATGGGCTTGATGCTCCGGGTAATAATAATCACAGGAGGTTTGTGGGAAAACAGGCGGTCCAGCGTAGCGCTGCGTTCTTCCGGCGTTTTTGAGTGCAGGAACGCTGTTTCCGTATTCCCAAACACCAAAATCCGATTCTTGTCATAATAATCCAGAAAACCTGTCAATTCCAGTCCCGGCCGATTTACATCCATGGAAGAAATCAACACTTCATCCGGGTCGCAGGGACTATAAATTGCTTCCAGAGACAGTTCTTTAATCACTTTTGTGAGGGTCACTGTAAATGTCGTTGCCATTTTTCCACCCACTTTTCAAGATTGATAGTATTATTATATCTCATGAACAGCAAAGTTTAAAGCATATCTCCGTAAAAATTTCCGAGACATTCCTAGAAGCTTTTCACTTTTCCCAAGACGTTTCCGTTTTCCCGCTGGCGAATCGTCACAACCTGTGTTATAATACTCTCATTACAGCATACCGATTTCAAGGGGAGCTTGCCCCGGATATGGCCCTAGATGGGCGTTATGGGGAAAAACCACAGAGGGAAGGAATTTTACACCCATGAGAATTGCGATTTTCAGTGAATCTTATCTTGCACAATCCAATCATGTGGAAACACATATTTCCATACTAGAAAAAGGCCTGCAAAAGCTTGGCCATGATGTGTTGATTGTTTCCTCCGACCTGGAAGCAGAAGAAGGATATGAGCAGGATAATATGGTATTTTGTCCGGCAAAACTGTCCGGCAGTATTTATGGGCAGAGTGCCCGGAAAAGTAAACTTTCTTATCTCAAAGAGAAAGTCATGGAATTCCGGCCCGATATCATTCATCTGATGACTTTTGAAGAAGTTGGCGCTGCGGGCCTCGATTACGCATTGCAGTCTGACCTTCCTCTCGCCATTACGATTCACGATCTTCAAAATGCGTTGGAAGGTTTTGGAGGAAACCGCGCAGTCAACCTCCTGAGCAAAAACTATTGCCGTAGTGTCCTCAAAAAAGCTGTTTCCTTTGCAGATGTTGCTGCCACTGATTCTCCTGATGTGGTACGCTCTATGGAAGAGCTTCATGTTGCCTGCCACTTGAGCCCGATTCCTTTGTGTATCGACCCAACCTTATTCCATCTGGATTGCGCTGGCGAAGAACAGATCACATTAATGCGCAAGCGTTTGGACCTCGGAGAAAAAACTGGAATTATCGCGGTAGGAAATCTAAATATTCCTGATGAAATGGAGCTTCTTTTGGAACAATGGGCCCAAGTGATCTCTTCTGGGGACAGGCTCCATCTGGTTATTGTAGGAAACGGAAAAGCCCTTACCGACCTCCAGAACAAAGCGCAGCTTCTTGGCATTTCCTCCCAAGTCACTTTCCCAGGCAGGATTTCTCACGAAGAAATGCCCGCCTGTTATGCTGCTTGTTCTGCCTACGTGAGCGCTTCCCAATCAAACCTTGTTAAGACCTCGGTGTATGAAGCGATTTCCTGTGGGCTTCCTGCCATCCTTTTTGAAGGCGGAGCTTCCTGCAGCCTGATTTCTAATGGAATCAACGGTTTTCAATATCAACAGCCAGAAAAAATGGCTGAGCTTGTCAAAAAGCTGACAACCATGGACGCTAAAACGATCGATACCATGAAAAAACTCGTCAATAAGACAACATTAAGTTTCACGCCAGAAGCTCTTGCTAAAGCAATGGTGGACTGTTACAAAACCGCATCAGAAGAACATTTTATCAAATCCAAGAAAAAAGAATGATATTGTAGATCTTTCAAATAGCACTTAGGGTATTGCTTTCCTGAAGATAGCAAGAAGGTTCCATCCGTTTTGGATGGAACCTTCTGTTGTTTGTGCTATTCAATAATTTTTCTGGAAAAGATATTTTGCGTTACTCCAGGTTCAACTTCTTTTTCAGGACAAAGTTTGTGACGATAAAGCATCCCACCGCTATTACAACATCGATGACAATGAAAAGCCACAAAAATCCCGAAAGCCAATGCAAAACATCCCCGCTCTGCATCATTAGGAATATCGGAAGTGTCATGAATATACTCAGGAGTGTCTGCAACGCAGTAGTCAATCCCAAATATGCCAAAATTGCTCCCATCACCCGATGTTTTGTGAACAGATGCCCCAAAGCAATGGACGCATAGATCATGAGTACACTGCTGAATTCACTAATCAGGCTCATGATCCCTGCTTCGACCATTAAAAGAATCAGGAATTGCTTATCATCT
>CALWKP010000125.1 GCA_944381295.1 uncultured Clostridia bacterium
TATTTAGACGCATTAAGCAAATCGTCAGATTTGCTACCTTACACAAAAAACGACAAATCGTTTTTTGTATGCGTCGCAATGTTTTCTCAGCCGTCGGAAATCTTCGATTTCCGGTCACGGCGTCGAAAACATTATACCATAAAACTTCCGCCTTGTTCATAGAAAAATAGGACTTTCCTCAAATTTATCTTCTTTTCTCTCCCTATGTTTAAAAATCTTTTTGCAAATTATGGTTGCACCTTACGCAAACCTGCGGTATCATGAAGATAGATCTTTGAAAAGAGGCGTATTATGATAAAACTTACTTACGGGTTAGACGATAATCCCGATGCAAAACTGATCCGCGAGGAAGTCTTTGTCCTCGAACAGGGATTTCATGAGGAATTTGATTCCATTGACGATCATGCCTGGCACGTCGTTCTTTATCAGGACGGTGAACCCGCTGCTGCCGGTCGTACCTTCTGTCAGGATGGCGTCTATCATATTGGCAGGGTTGCTGTCCGTAAAAAATTTCGCGGTTCCGGTCTTGGTTCCCACATCATGACTGCTCTCGAGACAAAATTACGCAACCTCGGCGTTTCCCACGTCGAACTCTCTGCACAGCTTCAAGCCCAGGGTTTTTATCAAAAAATTGGATATCATGCCCAGGGCGATGTCTACCTTGATGAGCATTGTCCTCATATCTGTATGTGGAAGGACTTGACCAATGGATCGCTTTCCTGAAAATAAAAATAAAGAATTCCATGGGGAAGTTTTGTCCTCTGTGGATTTTACCGATGCCGAATTCGATGGGTTCCTTTTTGAAAAATGCCGATTTTTTGGCGCTGATATGTCCGGAATGCGGGTAAAATCCTGCCGCTTTGAAAATTGCGATTTTTCTTTTGCGCATCTCAATGATTGCGAATTTTTGCAATCCCTTTTCCTCAACTGCAATTTTTCCGGCGCCAACCTTTTTACTTCGCTGATGCGCGGTTGTAAGGCTTCCGGAAGCGTTTTTTCCGGCGCGGAACTCGGTGGATTTTCTATCGACGGCGGCGTGTTTTCCTATGTTTCCTTTGAAGAATGTGACTTGCGCCGCAGAAACTTTTCCGGGATCAACTTTCATCACGCTGTGTTCTCCCGGGCAAATCTTGAACATTCTACATTTCGAGAATGTGATCTGTCTCAGGCTGTTTTTGCTGCGGCCAATTTGAAACATGCCGATCTGCGCGATTCCCGGGTCGATGGGGCAGACCTCAAACACGCAAAATTTTTTCAGACGAAAATAGATTTACAAATTGCTGCGGAACTTGCCGCTCAATTGGGCTGTATCGTAGCCTGAACAGCCCTGTCGTTTACAGGAGGTTTTTTATGAGATTTAAACGGATTTCCGCTACTATCCTGGCCTCACTCTTCGCTGTCAGCGGATGCGGCAGCGTATTCGCCCAATCGACACAAAACGAGATTCTGGGTACTTTGAAAATGGATACTAAAAGCTATATTATGGCGCCGGGAGATATCTACGACTTTAAAGCGGAGTTGGACGGCGATGGCCTCGACCAGAGCAGTCTGATGGTTTGGGATTCCCGTGAAGGGTCGATTGTACGATTCCACCCGATTCCCAACAAGTCTGGGGTATACCGTATTACAGGAATCAACGAAGGTGTGGCTTATATTGTTGCATCCTACGGGAACGCCCATGCTTCTATCCGCGTGGAAGTCCGCGAAGGTGTAAAACAACATGGGGAAGCCTGCCGAAGCGTAACTTTTATCACATCTGACCACAGCAAGCAGGAACCGGGGTACGCCTCGGGGACTTATGAAGTTGGGAAAGAAATCCCGGAAGGCGAATACGTTTTGATTCCGCATAGGTCTTCCGCCCAATATACCATCCGCCGGGAAAATTCCTCTCCGTCCGCCGAACAGATTCAGGGGCGGAAAATTGTCGTGCTTCAGGACGGCGATACTCTTCACACACAATCCATCACGGCATATCCAGGGGACAAAGCTCCTGCCCAGGAGAAAATTGGCGGGAAATATCCGGCCGGCATGTACCTCGTGGGACGTGATATTCCGGATGGCGTTTATCTTCTGACCCCGACAGAAGAAGGTACCATCGGAACATTTGGCGTTTATTCGTCCAACAAATTTGATGCT
Organism: uncultured Clostridia bacterium; assembly: GCA_944381295.1. Classification (GTDB taxonomy): domain Bacteria; phylum Bacillota; class Clostridia; order Oscillospirales; family Acutalibacteraceae; genus CALWKP01. The sequence goes on from CALWKP010000125.1 coordinate 2,137, forward strand.
GCTTCTAAAACCAAGGGCGGAAGCCTGGCACAGGAAAGTGCGCTGATTTTACGATCTGGGAAATATATTGTTCTGAAAGGCATTGATTTGATTCCTCAAGGTTAAGCGAAAGGGCTGCTGCAGAGTATCACTGCAGCAGCCCTTTTCTCTTTATAGAAATAACTTTTGAAGAATTAAATTGCATAAATCAGGGAACTTCTTCGGGGCTTCGCGCTCAAGTCTCTCACGCAGAAGTAATTCCCTGGACTGTTTCTTCTTCTGGGCTTGTTCTCAGGAACAGATCTTCCGTCTGTTGCGACGGCGCTGAAAAGGGGTGTTTTCCACTCGGGAGTTTATTACTGCCCTCGGGCGACAGCGGGATGATTTCTTTCCTGTCACCCTGCGACCGGCTTGCCGTCCGCAGGTCCCCTCTTTTATTTTTCAGCCTTCCTCATGGAGGACATACTTTTCCACTGCCTGCGCTACCCCATCTTCCAGATACGATGCCGTCACAACACGCGCTACTTTTTTGACGCGTTCTTCCGCGTTCGCCATCGCCACCGGGAACCCTGACAGCCGCAGCATATCCAAATCGTTCCAGCTGTCACCCAATGCCATGACATCTTCCATCGGGATTCCTAAATGCTTGCACAACGCCACAAGCGCCGCCCCTTTATTCGTCCCTGCCGCATTGATTTCAATATTATTCGGCTGCGACGATACCAATGCCAGTCCGCCCATCGCTTCCAGCTGGTTCCAAAGCTCGGTATGTAACGGTTCCGCCTGGTGCGGCAAGTTGATCTTCTCTACCTGCAGCTTATTTTCCCGCAGATGTTTCATGATATCGTCCACAACTGTCCGCTTCCTCAGTAAAAATACCCCATATTCCGGCGGGAATCGATAATTCGGAATATTCTCATAACATTCCCGGGAGGTGTAGGACTTTCCGTCCACATAGACTTCCAGCATGGTCACACTCGCCGGGACCGCCGCCACAATCTTTTCTACCAGGTCCAGCGGCAGATAATCGGTGTAAATCTTTTCCCCGGTTTCTAAATCGTGCGCCGCCGCCCCATTTGACGTCACTGCATACCGCACCCCAGGCAGATTTCGTACCTGTTCCGGTAAAAACGTCAGCATCCGTCCCGACGCCGGGACTACCAGGACCCCTTGTTCCATCGCTTTGCACAGTGCGCGGACGTTCCTTTCCGATACCGAGGTGTGGTCGTCCAGCAGCAAGGTTCCATCCATGTCTACCGCAATCAGTTTGATCGCCATTTTCCCTGCCTCCTTTTTTGCACAAAGAGCCTTTCCGCTGCTGCGCGGAAAGGCTCTGTTTATCCTTACTCCCTGTTTTTCGGCTTGCCGTGATATCCGTTGCCGGAACGCCGGTCGTCCCTGCGCGGACGGCTGTTTCTCGGGCCGTCGGAAATCTCATTTTCCGGCACAAGGCCTTCCACTTCGATCAGCGCGTCACGACGCGAAAGGTTCAGACGTCCTTTATCGTCGATCTCCAGCACCTTGACCATCACTTCATCGCCGACATTGACAACATCCGTGACCTTTTCAGTACGCTTGACGTCCAGGCGCGAGATGTGTACCAGGCCTTCTTTGCCCGGAGCAATCTCTACAAATGCACCGAAATCCATCAGGCGTGTGACTTTCCCTTTATAAATGGCTCCTGGTTCCGGATCATTTACGATCGTGTCGATAATCGTCATCGCGCGCTGGCAGTTCGCCAGGTCAATGCCCGACACAAACACATGTCCGTCCTCTTCCACATCCACTTTGACTTCGCATTCCGCACAGATCTTCTGGATCACTTTTCCGCCGGAACCGATCACTTCCCGGATCTTGTCCACTGGAATCATGGTAGACAGCATCTTCGGCGCATACTTGGAAAGCTCCGGACGCGGTGCCGGGATCGCTTTGAGCATGATTTCGTCCAGGATATAATCGCGGGCTTTGTGGGTCTTTTCCAGGGCTTCGCGCACCATTTCCGGGGTCAGACCGCTGATCTTGAGGTCCATCTGAATCGCGGTGATCCCTTCATGAGTACCCGCAACCTTGAAGTCCATATCGCCGAAGAAGTCTTCCAGGCCCTGGATGTCCACCATGGTCATCCAGCGGTCCCCTTCGGTGATAAGGCCGCAGGAGATACCCGCTACCGGCGCCTTGATCGGTACGCCGGCATCCATCAGAGCAAGCGTACTGCCGCAGATCGACCCCTGCGATGTGGAACCATTGGACGAAAGCACTTCGGAAACCACGCGCAGTGCATACGGGAATTCTTCTACCGGCGGGATGACCGGTACCAAAGCACGTTCCGCCAAAGCGCCATGGCCAATTTCACGGCGTCCGGGGCCGCGGCTCGGCTTTGTCTCGCCTACCGAATAGGACGGGAAATTGTACTGGTGGATATACCGTTTATATTCTTCCTCGTCGATGCCGTCCAGAAGCTGCTGGTCACTTACCGGACCAAGCGTGACGATGGTGAGCACCTGGGTCTGCCCTCTGGTGAACATCCCGGAACCGTGTACGCGCGGCAAAAGGCCGACTTCCGCTGCCAACGGACGGATCTCATCCATCTTACGGCCGTCCACACGCTTCTGCTCGTCGAGCAGCCAGCGGCGCACGATATATTTCTGTGTTTTGTACAGGCATTCGTCGATTTTTGCTTCCGACTCCGGATAAATCTCGTCGAAATGCTCGTGGACTTTTTCGTAAATGGGTTTTAAACGTGCATCACGCACGGTCTTGTCATTGGTGTCGAGCGCAACCTTGACTTCTTCTTCCGAGAACGCCTTGATCGCTTCAAACATCTCTTCATCCGGCTCATTGCTCGGATATTCAAACTTCGGTTTTCCGATCTCTGCACGGATTCCTTTGATAAATTCAATGATTTTCTGGTTCGCCTCGTGGCCCGCCATGATGCCGTTATACATCACTTCGTCGGAAACCTCGTTCGCACCTGCTTCGATCATCGCGATGCGGGAATCGGTGGAAGCGACGGTGACCGCCATCTGGGAGACCTTGCGCTGTTCCGAGGTGGGGTTGATGACGAATTCGCCGTCCACATAGCCCACGGAGACGCCGGAAATTGGTCCGTTCCACGGGATATCGGAAATAGACAAAGCGATCGACGTACCGACCATCGCGGCAATTTCCGGCGAGCAGTCCTGATCTACCGACATCACGGTGCAGACGATCGACACATCGTTGCGCATATCCTTAGGGAACAGCGGACGGATCGGGCGGTCGATCACACGGGACGCCAAAATAGCCTTATCGGACGGGCGGCCTTCCCTTTTGAGGAAAGAGCCGGGGATCTTGCCCACAGCATAGAGCTTTTCTTCAAAATCGACGGAAAGCGGGAAAAAGTCGATGCCGTCGCGGGGTTTTGCGGCGGCGGTAGCTGCCACATGGACTGTCGTTTCGCCATAGCGCACAAGACATTCGCCATTGGCAAGCTGTGCCATCTTCCCGGTCTCAATTTTGAGAGGGCGTCCGGCAAATTCGGTTTCAAAAACCTTGAAATTTTCGAACATGCTTGTTCTCCTCCAATACAAAATTTTGTTCCAGGAGGGGCGGGCTTAGCAATAAAACCAACGTCGAAACCCTTAGATTCCTCTCGCCGTTCGTTTCACTGCTAAAACCACACACCGCCTGTTAAATAGCCCAAAGGCAGGCAACCATCCTGGCCGCCTGCCCTGCGTTCCGGTATTACTTACGGATCCCCAGCTTCGCGATGATCGCACGATACCGCTCAATGTCGGTCTTCATGAGATAGTTCAGAAGGCTCCTTCTGTGGCCGACCATTTTCAGCAGGCCGCGGCGGGAATGGTGATCCTTTTTGTGGGTACGGAGATGCTCAGTCAGGTCGTTGATCCTTTTGGTCAGGACCGCGATCTGTACCTCAGCAGAACCGGTATCACCCTCGTGATGCGCATACTCTTGGATAATGGCAGTTTTTTCTTCTTTTAACATTGTTTGATTCCACCTTTTTCATAAAATGCTCCGTTCGCGCAGAACAAGGCTGGTGAAAGTCCCTATTCGCAAGGGCTTGCCCCCTGATCCGCGGGAAGGAAATATCCACACCGCCATAGGCGTCAGCGGCAAAATCCTGGAATTTTCTGAGAAATTCCCATGCTGATTGATTATAGCATATAGGGTACGGGTTGTAAAGGGGTACAGCGGCGGATTTTCCCTTTTCCTCCTAGAAAACTTTCTCCGCACAGGGTTATTTTTCCCGGGAAACGGTTCTATAACAAGGACTTTCCAAGGGAATTTCTGACAAATCCGCAAAACTGTATCCGGCGGGCTTGTGGGGTTCCCTTTCTTTCACCCGTTTTTTACGCTTCTTGTCGCGAGGAAGGTCGCAATATGGTGCTGGTGCAGATTCCCGGCCCCGCCGGTGTCATCATACAGGTTCGTCAGCGTAAAACCTGCCCGCAGCTGGCCGTCAATTAAATCTTCCAGAGTATGAGAAAACTGCATCCCGCTGTCGTCCTCGGCCAACTGCCGCGCATGTTCGGCATTTTTCAGCGGGTTGAACGGCAGTGTGTTGATGATCTCTGTCTCACTCTCGTCAAATGCATACACAAGCTCTGTGTTGAAGCCGGAAAGCAGCGCTCCCCCGGGCTTCAGCACCCGGTAACACTCCTTCCAGATGGGGAGCACATCCTCCACATAACAGTTCGACACCGGATGAAAAATAAGGTCAAAGCTTTCCTCCGGAAACGGGAACGGCTTTGTCATATCCGCACGGACGATCGTAATCGCATACTGCTCCCGCGCCGAAACAAACCTTTCCTGCTCCAGCATTTTTTCGGAATAGTCAAGCACGGTACATTCCGCACCTAGCGCCGTAAAAATCGGCATCTGCTGTCCTCCGGCGCTGGCCAGGCCCAGGACCTTTTTCCCTTTGAGCTCGCCAAACCAACTGTGCGGCACAAATTTTACCGGTGTCAGCTTGACGTCCCATATCCCCCGCAAGGCGTCCATATACTCCTCATGGCTGACAGGCTGTCCCCATTCCCATCCGGACTCTACCCACCGATCGATCGTCTCCGCGTTGATCTCGGGATATCCCATCCGAAGCACCTCCCTTCTTTTGCGGCTAACCTCTCCCGCAAAAGCTATCTTATCTCCTCAGAAAGTTTTTCCTGCACAATCCGGCAGGCATCGCGGCCATCCTGCAAAATCCTTTGCCGCAGCTCCGCAATCCCGGAAAATTTCATCTCCGGACGCAGAAACTGCACCAATTCCACCGGCACGCTGCGCCCGTACAGGTTTCCTGCATAATCCGGCATCCACGTTTCCGCCAGCACACAGTCCGAGCCAACTGTCGGCTTGACCCCGATATTCGTCACGCCGCAGTAATTTTCCCCGTCGATCTGCACAACCGACGCGTATACGCCGAATTTGGGCCGCACAAATCCGTCCGGGAACGGCTGGTTGATTGTCGGCGCGCCCATCTCACGGCCAAGCTGCCGGCCATGCGCTACCGGAAACGAAAACCCGAACCGTCTGCCGAGCAGATGGTTCGCCTTCTCCACATATCCTTCCGCGAGCAGCGCCCGGATTGCCGTGGAACTGACGCTCAGGCCATCCACCCGGACCTCCGGCGCGATCTCCACACGGATGCCGCGCTGCGCGCACAATTCCCGCAGGGTCTCCGCATGGGCTGCCCCGCCGCGGCCAAAATGAAAATTATAGCCGCAGCACACCACTTTGGCATGCAGCAGCCCGTCCAAAACTTCCGCAACAAAGGTTTCCGGAGACATCCCGCGCACCTGGCCGAATTCCGGCTGGCACACCCGCTGAATCCCCATCGATTCCAGAAGCCGCAGCTTGGTTTCGGGAGTGGTCAGCGCGGGTGCGCCTTTTCCTCCCGCTCCGCCCATATGCTGTCCGTCAAAGGTATAAGCCGTCGGAAGTAATCCTTCCGCTCCCGCTTTCACGGCCCGCGAAATGACTTCCCGATGCCCGCGGTGGACCCCGTCAAAACAGCCGATCGCCACCGACGATTCCCCCGGCAGCTCTTCGAGTTGATGATAGACTAAAATACCCATAACACTTCCTTCAAATCTGCACGTTTCCAGAATCCCCGGGGAACAGCCGGAGCACACGCAATTCCCCTGTCTCCGCTGTCGTTTCCCCTAGTCCCAGAAACTTTCCTCCGGGCGCGCACACCCGGAACCGTTCCCCGCTTTCCGGGCTTTTTCCCGAAAACCGCAGCCTGTCCAGCGCCAATGCCCCGCCGTTGGAAAATCGTACCGCCTGCGCCGGGGTCACTACCAGTCCCCGCAGCCCGATGAACAGCTTCTCTGTCGGCAAAACACGCGCCTCCAGGGCCTCTGTCTCCATCGCGCGCGCTTCCTCTAACGGAAGTGCATCCTCCAGCGTGAACCCACACGCACGGGTCCGCCGTAAAGACGTCATGATTCCGTAAGCTTTCAGCGTTTCCCCAATGTCCGCACACAGGGTCCGGATATATGTCCCTTTCGAGCACTCCACCAGCAATTCCCCGGTTTGCTCCCGCTCGTCAAACGAGCACAATTCCAACCGGTAAATCGTCACAGGACGCGCTTCGCGTTCCACCGTGACCCCTTGCCGCGCCAGGCTGTACAGCCTTTGCCCGCCGACACTCACCGCCGAATACATCGGCGGGACCTGCAAGATCTCTCCGCGGAACTGTTCCAGCACTTGTTCCAGTTCTTCCCGCGTCACCCGACGGCCTCCCGAACGCAGTACCTTTCCGCTGGAATCCTGCGTATCGGTCTCACTTCCCAAAGCAAAGCCTGCCAGATAGGTCTTATCGTGGTCCGGGAGCAGCTCCGCTGCCTTTGTCGCACTGCCGAGCAACAGCGGCAGCACGCCCGTAGCCATTGGGTCCAGCGTCCCGGTATGTCCCATCTTTTTCTGCCGGCATGCCCGGCGCAAGCAGGCCACTACGTCAAACGACGTGAAGCCTGCCGGCTTATCAATTACCAGCACACCGTTCATAAATCCCTCAATGCTTCCTCTATCGCGGAAACAACCGCGCGTTCTGCGTCGTCCAGCGCTGCCATCAGTGAACATCCGGCCGCACGGATATGTCCGCCGCCGCCGAATTCCCCACAGATCGCCGCCGCATCCACCGGCGCCTGGGTCCGCAGCGATACCTTACACTCGCCGCCCGGACGCTCCCGCAGCGTGACGCCTACCAGCACGCCTTCAATCTGGCGCGGGAGCGATGCCAATCCTTCCAAATCGCCTTCTTCCGCGCCGGAACGGGCAACCGCTTCTTCCGTGATACGGATGACCGCACATTTCCCGTCCAGATAAAACGTCATGCTGTCCATGACCGCCCGCTCCATCTCAACGCGTGCCCTTGTTTTGGTTTCAAACATCCGACGGTTGATCTCCGCCGCATCCGCGCCGCGTTCCATCATCGATGCCGCCATCCGGTAGGATTTCGGCGTTGCATTGGAATACCGCAGACATCCGGTATCTGTCACAATGCCGGTATAGATCGCTGTCGCCATGTCCGCGTCCGCGTCCATACCGAGCAGCGCGATCAAATCGCAGATGATCTCACAGGTCGCCGCCGCCCGGCTGTCCACATACTGTTCCCGGGCAAAATCCACATGTGATGCATGATGGTCCACCGCCAAATCCACCCGGTCCCCATACGTTTCGTTCAGCGTTCCCAACAGTTTCCTGTCTGCAACATCCACGCTCACCACGAATTCCGGGTCGAATTCCGGGGATTCGATCCCTGCAAACAGGTATCCGTATTTCTTCGGCACCGCGTCCGCACACTCGCAGCGCACCGTCTTCCCAAGCTTCCTGAGCGCCCGGTACAGCGCCGCCGCGCTCCCTAACGTATCTCCGTCCGGGCTGCGGTGGCTCAGGATCACGATATGATCCGCCGCGCGCAGCAGTTCCGCCGCTCTCGCCAGTTTCGCCATCGCGTTTCCTCCTCCCGGTCAGTCTTTTTTCAGGTCGTTCAGCAGCTTTGCGATATTCGCTCCGTATTCAATCGAATCCGTCGGTTTGAAAATCAGCTCCGGAACATGCCGCAGCTTCAGCCGCGACCCCAGTTCGTGACGGATATGCCCCGATGCTGATTTCAATCCGCTCACCGCCGTTTTTGCCTCTTCTATCCCGCCCATCGCACTGATATACACGGTGCAATAAGACAGGTCATTTGTCAAATCTACCCGCACGATACTAATTAATCCCTGTACCCGCGGGTCTTTTAATTCCCGTAAAATCGCCGTCAGCTCGCGGAGGATGTCCTCCGTCGTACGGCCTATTCTATGGCTCGGCATAACTCTCCCAGTCCTTTCTCCTGCGCTCCGCGCCGGTTGGTCCCGGGCGGTTTACGCTTCCCTGTATTCCTCCATCATGAAGGCTTCCAGAACGTCGCCTTCCTTGATATCGTTGAATTTCTCCAGGCCAATTCCGCAGTCATAACCGCTTGCGACCTCTTTTACGTCGTCCTTGAACCGGCGCAGGGACGCGATCTTGTCTTCCGCAACCACGATACCGTCGCGCACCACGCGGATTTCCGCAGTGCGGGTGATCTTCCCGCTGACGACATGCGCACCAATAACTGTACCAACGTTCGAAATCTTATAGATTTCCCTGGCTTCCGCACGGCCGAGCGCCACTTCACGGAACTTCGGCGCCAGCATGCCCTTCATTGCCGATTCGATTTCCTCGATGCAGTCATAAATGACGCGGTACAGGCGCATTTCTACGCCATCGCGCTTCGCGCTTTCTTCCGCGACCGGGTCCGGACGCACGTTGAATCAGACGATAATCGCATTCGACGCGTTCGCCAGCATGACGTCCGATTCATTGATCGCGCCGACACCGCCGTGGATGACATTCACGCGGACTTCCTCGTTGCTGAGTTTTTCCAGCGACTGCCGCACCGCTTCCACAGAACCCTGCACGTCGGCCTTGACGATGATCTGCAAGGTCTTGATATCGCCGAGCTGCATCTGGTCGAACAGGTTATCCAGCGTGACTTTTGTCCGCGCATTGAACATTTCTTCCTTCTGCTCGTTACGGCGCTGTTCCACCAGCTCCCTTGCCAGACGTTCATCCGACACGACGTTGAACACATCGCCGCCTGTCGGCACATCGTCCAGGCCTGTGATCTCGACCGGCACCGAAGGTCCAGCAGATTCCACACGTTCGCCTTTATCGTTCACCATAGCACGCACACGGCCTACCGTCGTGCCTGCTACCAGGATATCCCCGACCCTCAGCGTACCGTTCTGTACCAGCACGGTTGCAATCGGACCGCGGCCTTTATCCAGCCGCGCTTCGATAACGGTACCTTTCCCTGCGCGGTCCGGGTTTGCCTTGAGTTCCTTCATATCCGCTACCAGCAGGATCATTTCCAAAAGATCGTCGATGCCCTGCTTCGTCTTTGCCGAGATCGGGATGCACGGCGTATCGCCGCCCCATTCTTCCGGCACCAGCTCGTATTCGGTGAGCTGCTGCTTGACGTGGTCAGGGTTTGCAGCGGGTTTATCCATCTTGTTCACCGCTACAATGATCGACACCCCGGCAGCCTTTGCGTGGTTGATCGCTTCTACTGTCTGGGGCATAATGCCGTCGTCAGCCGCTACCACCAGCACCGCAATATCGGTGACCTGTGCGCCGCGGGCACGCATCGTGGTAAACGCTGCATGGCCCGGTGTATCCAAAAATGTGATGTCGCGGTCGTCGATACGCACACGGTACGCGCCGATATGCTGCGTAATGCCGCCGGCTTCCGTAGACGTCACGTCGGCATGACGGATTGCGTCAAGCAACGACGTCTTGCCGTGGTCGACGTGGCCCATGACCACCACGACCGGCGCGCGCGGGACAAGGTTATCGTCATCGTCCTCGCTGTCGTCAATAATGCGCTCTTCGATCGTCACAACGACTTCCTTTTCCACCTTTGCGTGGAATTCCATCGCCACCAGCGATGCGGTATCAAAATCGATCACATCGTTTACCGTCGCCATCACGCCCAGGCCGATCAACTTCTTGATAACCTCTGCTGCCGTCGCTTTCAGGCGCAGCGCCAGTTCGCCCACTGTGATCTCATCCGGCACCGTGATCGTCATATGCTTCTGCTTACGCTCCTGCGCGATACGGCGCAGACGTTCGCTCTCGGTCTCTTTCCT
>CALWKP010000126.1 GCA_944381295.1 uncultured Clostridia bacterium
ATCAATCCGGCCATTCCATCGCGGTCCAGACGTCCTTCGAGAATCGTTGCCCCAGTTTCCTGAGACAAAACATCCCGCCCATATTCCGTCGCCACACATACCGTTACTTCCGCTTTCCCGCAAAGCCATTCCATCAGCTCGCGGCCTTCCGTTGTCCCCGCGAACAGCAGGACCTTTTTCATACTCCCTGATACCCCCGCGGCGTCACCATATGATCGCCGATCTTTTTTGTACAGCTGTTTCCGACAAATACGGTGGTAAACATATCCGCCTGCGCATCGCGCAGCTCCGCTAACGTCATGATTTCTCCATGTTCTCCGCCGCGGCCGATATTCCGCACCATCCCGCATACCGTCTCCGGACTTTTGGTCCGCAGCAGGATATCACAGGCGCGGCTCAGATAATCAGCGCGTTTCCGGCTGCTCGGGTTATACAGACAAATCACAAAATCCGCCTGCGCTGCCATATCCAATCTCTTTTCGATCAGCTCCCATGGAGTGAGCAGGTCGCTCAGGCTGATGACCGCGAAATCATGGATCAGCGGCGCTCCCAACACGGCTGCCCCGCTGCACGCCGCCGTCACCCCGGGCACAATTTCGATCTCCACCGGGGGATATTCCTGGGATACTTCAAACATCAATCCAGCCATCCCGTAGACGCCTGCGTCACCGCTGCATACCATAGAGACCGTTTTCCCCTTGAGTGCTTCTTCGATTGCCGTCCGACAGCGCTCTGGTTCCTTTCTCATTCCGGTGGACAAAAATTCTTTCTCCGGGTATCTCTCCCGAATCAAGTCGATATAGGTCTGATAACCTGCGATAACGTCGCTGTGTTCCAGCGCTGCCGCCGCACGTCCTGTAATCTGTTCCTCTTCTCCGGGTCCAAGCCCTACTACATAAACTTTCATAAGTGCTCCCTATTTTTTCCGGCTCCATGATGCCGCTACGGTCACAGACGGATATTTTTTCTTCCGAAAAAGAAGTCTTTCCCCGCCGCCAGCCATCGCCGAGCGCTCACAGACATTTTCCACACCGGTAATTTTCTTTACAAATTCAGAAGCCGAAAAATCGCCTTCCAGTTCTGCCAACCGCTCCGACGAGTACGTAGTAAACGGCAGGCTATATTTTTCACAAAACATGAGCAAAGCTTTTTCTCTTGCCTTGAGGTCCACACTGCATACCGCCTGAACTGCCCGCAGAGAAATCTTCTCTTCTTCCAGCGCTTTCAGGACTGCGGTTTCCAGCATCTCGGGTGGTGTATCCTTCCGGCAGCCGATTCCTAAAATCACCCGCCGCGGCACAAGATGGAGTGTTTCCCGAAACGGGGAATCTGTTTCGTCAAGCGTGACGCAGAATCCAGTCTCTCCGCTTTCCCGTTCTTCCAACCCGTCAGGCAACGGGAAAGGCAGGGAAATCTCCTGACCGAAACGGGTACACGCTCCCACAGAACCGCCTTCCAATAACACAGAGGAGATTTTTTTCGCCGCCGCACGTTCCACGATTTGCAGGCCGTTTTCTTTCGCCCACACATCGACTGCAAAACGGCCGTTGACATCCGTGGCTGTTGTGACCACCGGCGTCGCCCCGCAAATTTCTGCAGCTTCCAACGCTAAACGGTTTGCGCCGCCCACATGGCCTGACAACAGAGAAATGCAGAATTTTGCACAGTCATCAATGCCGATTACCGCAGGGTCGTGGAATTTGTCCTTTACATACGGCGCGCATGCACGGACCGCGATCCCGCAGGCCCCAACAAAAATAATCCCATCTGCGTCCAAAAACGCTGCCTTTGTCCATTCCGAAAGTGGTCCGCTCTCTGCAAGGCCACCCTCTCCCTGTTTCGCATATGCTTCAGCTTCCTGGCCCAATGCCCGCAGCCCTTCTGTCAGGCGCACCGCCAACAGCCTGCCTTTTGCGGTAAACGCAATAACCCGTATCTTCACGGCAGATTCAGCCTTTCTCTTCTTTTGCAGTCCGGAATTCATGGGTGAATCCCGGGTCATAAAGTTTCGACCGCAGATATTCTTCCCCAAGGAATCCTCCCACCAGAATCAGCGCGGTCTTTGTAATACCGTTTTCTTTCGCCATTTCCGGCAGCTTTCCAACTGTCCCAACCACGGTTTTTTCCTCCGGCCAGCTCGCCTTATACACAATTGCCGCCGGCGTGTCTTCCGTATACGCTCCGCCCGCAAGCAGCCGGTCGCGCAGTCCTTCCAAAAGCCCTGTGCTCAAAAAGATTGCCATCGTCGCCCCATGGGAAGCTAACAGGGAAATCTCTTCCTTCTCGGGCACCGGCGTGCGTCCTGCCATCCGGGTAATGATGACCGTCTGGGATACGTCCGGCAATGTATATTCTGCCTGCAAAGCCGCCGCCGCACCACAGAAAGAGCTGACCCCCGGCACGACTTCAAATTCAATCCCCTTTTCCCGGAGCATATCCATCTGCTCCCGGATGGCGCCGTAAATACTCGGGTCACCCGTATGGAGCCGCACGGTCTTTTTTCCTTCCTGTTCCGCCCGCTCCATCACTTCGATGACCTCTTCCAGTGTCATCGAAGCGCTGTTATGAATCTCACATCCGGGCTTAGTCTGCTCCAGCAACGCCGGATTCACCAAAGAGCCCGCATAAATCACTACATCCGCTTCGGCCAAAAGCTTTGCGCCGCGCACAGTAATCAAATCCGGCGCTCCGCATCCGGCTCCCACGATCGATACCATAATATTTTCCTCCTTTGACGATTACACATCCTGATTTCCGGGGTATTCTTCCTCATACCGCCGCAGCATTTTCTTTGCGCTGCTGGTCTCCCCCAGGATTCCATATTGATTGGAAAACATCAGCGCAGCAATCTCCATCTTTCCTGCGCGGGCGCGCAAATGATACTCTACCTTTTTCATCACCGAGTCCATCACCGTTTCCCGCAAACCATATTCTTCTAAAATTTTCACCGCTTCATCGGTCGTCAGACTGTCCATCAGTCTCTGCACCGCTTCTACGGGCGCTCCATGAAGCGCTGCATGGGACGCCAACACCTCTGCGCGAGCGTCCGCCACATGCGAATGGGTATTCATGATCCCGGCCGCTACCTTGACAAGCTTTCCCGCATGTGCGATCAGCAACATCCGTTTAAAACCAAATTCCACCGCGTAATCGATGGTATCCCCCACATAGTTGCTGCATTTTACCGCTTGTTCCGCATCTAGCCGCAACCCATCCCGTGTAAAATCCGCTCCATAGTTTCCCGGTGTCACCAGCACGTCCTGTTTTCCCGATTCCGCCGCCATTTTCAGTTCCAGACGAATGGAATCCAGCAGCGCCCGTTCACTCATCGGCTCCACAATTCCGCTAGTGCCCAAAACAGAAATCCCTCCGACGATTCCTAAGCGCGGATTATATGTTTTTTCCGCCAGCGCCACGCCTTCCGGGATGGAGATTTCCACCGAAATTCCTCCGTGATATCCCGTTTGTTCACAGATTTCCTGCACCGCTTCCCCGATCATCCTGCGGGGCACCGGATTGATCGCGGCGCTTCCTACAGGGCAGGACAATCCAGGTTTTGTCACCCGGCCTACCCCTGCACCGCCATCAACCTTGATTTCGCTGCCCGGTATCTTTTCCACTTTCGCATATACCAAGATCCCATCTGTAACGTCCGGGTCATCACCGCTATCTTTCTGCACAGCACATTGCGCAAAGCTTTCGGTCTTACAAGGGTGTAAAACTTCCAGTTTCAAACAAGGCCCCGCCGGCGTCACCAGGCGCACGCTCGCCGGCAGTTCTCCTGTCAGCAGCAAAATCGCAGCCGCCTTTGCCGCAGCCGCAGCACAGGAGCCCGTCGTATACCCGCAGCGCAGGCTCTGCTGATTTTTATGGACATAAAGTTCCGTAACGTCCACCTCATTCTTGCGTGTTGTACCTTCCCAGATGGGACAGGCATTAAGTCTTATTGTACAGGAAAGTCCTGTTTTTCACAATGAAAAAACCCCGATTCCTTGGAATATTTTGCGGTGTTTTCCGAAAAGAGAAATTACTTGCGAAAAGGCTCCCCCGCCGCGCAATGCAGCCGGAGAGCCTTTTTTCTTGTGTTCTTTCCGCGTTATGCCTGGTATTCCTGTTCGCAGTAAATGCAGCGATAACGCCGTTTTTCACTGTCGCACAGCCGGAAAATGTGGTCGATCTCTTCTTCGATGCTCGTGATGCACCGTGGGTTTTTACATTTAATGACATTGGTCAAAACTTCCGGAAGCACCAGTTTTTTCTTCTCGACAATTTTTCCGTCGTCGATCACATCAATGGTGATATTGGGGTCGATAAAGCCCAGAATTTCAAAATCGATGGTGATGTCCCCTTCAATTTTGATGATATCTTTTTTTCCGTGCTTACTGCTCCGCGCATTCTTAATCAGCGCTACGCAGCAATCCAGTTCATCCAGCTTCAGCAGGTCATAAATCTTCATCCCCATGCCGGCTTCGATATGGTCGATCACGATTCCTTTTTGCAGGCTGTCGATGTTCAGCATACTTCCACCCCCAACAACGTCATCATCAGCGCCATACGGACATACACGCCGTTCTGCGCCTGCTCAAAATAAGCCGCGCGCGGGTCGTCGTCCACTTCCAGCGCGATCTCATTGACCCTCGGCAGAGGATGCAGTACCGCCATATCCGGTTTCGCTTTCTTCATCTTCGCTTCTGTCAGGATATAACTGTCCTTCAAGCGCACATAATCTTCTTCATTGAAGAAACGTTCCTTCTGTACCCTGGTCATGTACAGGATATCCAGTTCCCCAATGACTTCTTCCAGGTCTACTACTTCCTGATAGGGAATATTCTTTGCCTTAATGACTTCTTCCAAAATATAATCCGGAACGCGCAGTTCTTCCGGCGAAATTAAAATAAACCGGACACCGTCGTAACGCGCCAGGGATTTGATGAGGGAATGTACGGTACGGCCAAATTTCAGGTCGCCGCACAGCCCGATCGTCAGGCCGCCAAGCGTATGCTTTTTCCGACGGATCGTCATCAAATCCGTGAGCGTCTGGGTCGGATGCTGATGTCCGCCGTCGCCTGCATTGATGACCGGAATCCTGGAATACCGCGCCGCACGCATCGGGGCACCTTCCTTCGGATGCCGCATTGCGCAGATATCTGCATATCCCGACACCACCCGGATGGTATCCGCTACACTTTCCCCCTTCGACGCGGAACTGCTGTCTGCCGAGGAAAATCCGAGAACGCTTCCTCCCATATTCAGCATCGCCGCTTCAAAGCTCAGCCGCGTACGGGTACTCGGTTCATAAAACAGGGTAGCAAGTTTTTTGCCTTCGCAAACTTTTGCGTATTTCTTCGGGTTTGCTGCAATGTCATCCGCCAGATTTAACAGGTTGTCTATTTCTTCCACCGACAAGTCCAAAGGATCGATTACATGCTTCATCGCTTACCTCCGTCATTCACTTCTCAAAATGAGCACACTCTGAATTTCAAAGTGTGCTCATCATTCCTTCGCTTTTCTGGCTATTAAGTATACACTAATCTTTCCCGGTTGTCCATACTTTTTTCTTTATTTTCCTGTTTTCCTGAAATATTCGCTCTGGTGACGCTTCAGATAAGTTCCACGCCCCTCTTTCACAACAATACCGTCTTTAACGACCCATTCCCCTCTCAGGAACACATCCCGTGCTGCACCTTTCGTTCGGAACCCTTCAAACGGCGTGTTATCCACGTTATGTGCCTGGGTTTTCGCCGAAATCACTCCTTCGGCCAACGGGTCCCAAATAACGATGTCCGCATCGCTTCCTTCTGCAAGAATTCCTTTCTGCGGAAACAGACCAAACTGGCGCGCAATGTTTTCTGAAAGCACCGCTGCCATCCGTTCTTTGGTGATGCGTCCTGTTCCTACACCATAGGTATACAGCAGCTGTGCACGGTGCTGTACTCCCGGAATCCCGTTTGGAATCTTGCTGAAATCGTCTTTCCCGTTCGCCTTCTGCGCCAGAGTAAAGCTGCAATGATCCGTCCCTACGGTATCGACTTCCCCGCTTGCCAAGGCTTCCCACAATGCCGTGCAATCCCCGAGTTTCCGCAGCGGAGGCGAAAGCACAAATTTGCAGGCTTCCTCAAACGGAGCATTGTAATGGCTGTCATCCAGCAACAAATATTGCGGACAAGTTTCGACATACACATCCTGCCCTGCTGCACGTGCCCGACGCACTTCTTCCAACGCTTTCGCGGTACTCAAATGAACAATATTGACAGGCACTCCTGCCAATCCTGCTACCCGCAAATACCGGGAGACCGCTTCTGCCTCCACGACATCGGGACGCGAAAGCGGATGCGCTGACGGAGCAAAATTCCCTTTTGCTTTCTGCTCCTTCACCAGCACATTGACCAGGTCGCCGTTTTCACAATGGGTCCCGACGATCCCCCCGATTTTCCCTACTTCCTGCAAGATCTCATACATTTCCCCGTCGTTGACACGCAGGTTATCATACGCCATATACAGCTTAAAAGAGGTGACGCCCTCCTGTTCCATCACGCGGATTTCTTCCTTTAAAGAAGGATTCCACTCCGAAAAAGACATATGGAATCCGTAATCGCACGACGATTTTCCGTCCGCCATCCGGTGCCAGTTTTCCAGCGCTTGCACCAAAGTCTCTCCTCGTTCCTGGGTCGCGAAATCCAGCACCACCGTAGTCCCGCCGAGCAGCGCCGCCTTCGAGCCTGCCCGGAAATCGTCCGGCGAATGTGCCAGCGCATTTTTCAGGTCAAAATGGGTATGGGAATCGATAAAACCAGGAAACAACAGGCAATCCGAAGCGTCCACTACTTCAGCGTCCGGACAGGTGATCTCTGTACCCACTGCCGCAATTTTCCCGTTTTCTACCAAAACATCCTGATGGCTGCTGCCCCGCGGGGTCACAACCATCCCGCCCTGTATCAAATACTTCATGCTGCTTTTCTCCCTTCCCTGCGCTTCTCCCAAAATACCATCAGGAGGCTCCATCCAGAGCCTCCTCAGTTTGTAGAAAAAGGTTTTTAAAAAGTTAAATTGCACAAATGGTAAAACTTCTTCGGGGAACCCCTCGCTAGGGTTCCCCGCGCAGAAACAGTCCCCCGGACTGTTTCTGCTCCCCTCCTGAGCTTTTTTCTCAGGAACAGATGTTCCACCCGCTGCGGCGTGCGGCCAAAAGGGCGCCGCCCTTTTGGAATACCCGCCGCCTTTTGAAAAAGGCGGGCGAAAACTTTAAGTTGCAAAATGGTTTTGTGCAATTTTTTCTTCCTGTGGACTTTATCGACAGTCTGAGGAGGCCCCGTCCAGGGCCTCCTGTTTCCGGTTATCTTATCAATACAACAAATAAGGATATCTGTCAAGTATCGTCAAGATCAATAATTCAAGATCAGCGGGCAGTTTGTTCTCCTGGTCAAGGCAGGCACTGAATTCTTCCCCATCCAGACGCACGCGCACCGTCCGGGCAGCGGCATCCTCTACTACAAAGCCCTGATTCTTACTGTCCTCAAAATCTTTCAGGCTTGAGAATACCGTAAATTTGTCCTGATACGGCGCGCTGTCATACGGACAGAACACCATACAGTTCCCACATTCGTTGCACATACCGTCTACATGGACGATCTGGGTCATTTTCTTGCCCGGCACCTTGACCGCGACATTCGCGCGGTTCGGACAAACATCTACGCAGCTTTCACAGACCGTATTGCATTCCAGGCAGCGTCCGCCTTCCTGCTCTGCGCCGCACGCCATTTTCAGCACGCCTCTTCTGGACAGTGCGCGGCTGCGATCCTGGGAGATCCCCTCCAGGACAGCTGCTTTGAGTGCTTCTTCCTCGCGGAGAATCGCTTCCGCTGCGCGCTTTGCATCCGCGATCGCCCACACGGCGATCGACGGACCACGGTACGCGTCACCCGCCACATACACATGCCGGAGGTTTGTTTCCAGGGTTTCCGGATTCGCGCAGACCTTCCCGCGTTCCACTGTGATCCCATTTTGCTCAAACAGCGCAGTATCCACCTTCTCGCCGACCGATGCGATCACTGTATCCGCCGGGACTGTCACCAGTTCCCCTGTTCCGACCGGACTTCTGCGCCCAGACGCATCCGGTTCTCCCAGAACCATCTTTTCGCAGATCAAGCCGCCGTTTTCCAGGCTGACCGGCGCCAGAAGTTCCCTGAACTCTACGCCGTCCTCCATTGCAAGCTCCAATTCTTCTTCATCCGCGGGCATGTATTTGCGGTTCCTGCGGTATACCAAAGAGACCGTTTCCACGCCTTTTACGCGTTTCGCCGCACGCGCCGCATCCATTGCGGTATTTCCGCCGCCGACTACCGCCACATGTTTCCCCAGATCGACTTTCTCCGGGTCAGCCTTGAACTGGGCAAGGAAATCAAACACATTCAGCGGTTCGCCCTTTTCCAGCTTCAGAACGCCGTGTTTCCAGGCGCCTACTGCGTAAATGATATAGTCATAGCCCTGTTTTTTCAGTTCTTCTGCGGACGGTGCTTCCACTCCCAGACGGAATTCCGCGCCCATGCTCTTGACAAGCTCGACGTCCTGATCGATCGCGTTGCCGGAAATCCGGAAATCAGGGATAATATGCCGCACGATCCCGCCGAGAGAATCGCGCTTTTCAAACACTGTGGCACGGATCCCTGCACGTCCGAGGAAATATGCCGCTGCCAGGCCGGCAGGCCCGCCGCCGACAATGGCGGCTTTTGCCCCGCTTGCGGCAGGAGCTTTCAGCTCTTTCATCAATTCTGCATGGGCATTTTGGGCCGCGTGCAGCTTCACTTCACGGATATGCACGGGTTCTTCGTAGAAATTGCGGGTACATTTCCCCATGCACGGATGCGGGCAGATCGTCCCTGTAATAAACGGAAGCGGGTTGGTGTCCACGATCACGCGGAGGGCGTCCAGGTTCCGTCCTTCCCCGGCGAGTTCCACATATTCCGGGATATTCTGGTGGATCGGGCAGGTCTCATGGCATGGCGCAGTAAAGCAGTCTGTCAGCGGGACCTTCTTCTCCAGCTTGCGCGACGGCGCAGGTTTTACGCTGTGCTTGGTATTGTGGATATTCGTCAGGGCGCCTTTTGCCAGACGGTCCAGCGCCTCGACGTCGATGCCTGCAAACGGTGTATAGTCACAGTCTGCCAGAAGTTTCGCCTGCTGGATCAACCGCTGATAGCCGCCCGGCTTGAGCAGCGTCGTCGCCTGGGTGATCGGCCAGATGCCCACATGGAAGATATCAGTGATATTGAACGCATCCGCGCCGCCCGAGAACGAGATGCGCAGCTTGCCGTCAAACTCCTTCGACAACCGATTTGCCACCTCGATCGACAGCGGGAACAGCGAACGTCCGGACATATACATTTCGTCGCCGGGCAGTGCATCCTTCGGGTTATTGACCGGCATGGTGTTCGTGATCTTGACGCCGAACGCCACACCATGCTCCTGCGCCAATGCAATCAGCCGGCGCAGCATGGGAACTGCGTCCGCATACTGCATGTCATTCTTGAAGTGATGGTCATTGAAATCCATGTAGTCGTAACCCATGGCGTTCATCGTATTGCGAGCAAAATCAAACCCAAGCAGAGTAGGATTGCATTTAATAAAGGTATTCAGCCCTTTTTCGGTAATCAGGTAGCTGGCGATTTTTTCAATTTCCTTCGGCGGACAGCCATGCAGGGTGGATTCTGTAATCGACCGGCTCACTACCGGGGAGATGCTTTCCACATAAGCACGGTCTACGTTCTCGAATTTCCCGAGATTTTCAAGTGCGTAGTCCATACATTCTTTCCAGACGTCACTGCCGGACGCGTCCATCATTCCGTTGATAAACGCATCGATCTTTGGTGACTGGATCCCCGCAAGGTCGTACCCCACGCTCATATTGAATACAAACCCATCCGGGCTGCCGAATCCGAACTCCTTCGAGAGCAATTTCAGCGCAAACCAGGCGCGGACATATTCCTTATAAGCATCCGGCACGCGCAGCTCTGTGGACCACTCTACGTTATAGCACTCGTCACGCGCATCGATACACGGTTTCGATACCGGCAGATCTTCGCCGTCCAGGATCTGTACCGTTTTCAACTCAAAGAACCGGCTTCCCGCGGCGTATGCTGCTATGATATTTTGTGCAAGCTGTGTATGCGGTCCGGCTGCCGGGCCGAAAGGTGTTTCCAGCTTCCCGCCGAAAATATCCAGTGTCTTTCCCTGGTCTGCATAATAAAATTCACGTACCCCAAAAATACTGCCGTGTTCTTTCTTTTCTTCCAGGACCCAGTCCATCAGATCCGCAAACGGGATCGGGTTCATTCTATCGCTCATCGCACTGTTCCTTTCTCAACATACATCTTTTTCTGTTCAGCCGTTGATCTTGTTCCACAGCCCCGCTGCAGTTTCCCGGCACTTCGCCATGATCTCCGCTTCATCGACGCCGACCAGTTCACGGTTTTCCATCCGCACTTCCCCATTGATGACTGTCGTCGTTACATACCGCCCGTTCATCCCGAACAGGATATGCGAATTGCAGTTGTTTCCATCCATCGGGGTCAGCGGGTCATAGTCCAGCGCGATGACGTCTGCATAGGCGCCC
>CALWKP010000127.1 GCA_944381295.1 uncultured Clostridia bacterium
CGGACGCCGCCACACGTCCTTTGCCTCTTTGGAGGTCATGCCGGAAATCGACGATACGGTCGAAGTTGAAATCAATCCGGAAGATATCCGCATGGAAGTTTACCGTGCCAGCGGCGCCGGCGGTCAGAAGGTTAACAAGACCTCTTCTGTGGTTCGTTTGATTCACATTCCAACCGGCATCGTGGTTGCTTGTCAGGTGGAGCGAAGCCAGCATCAGAACCGCGAAGTCGCTATGAAAATGCTGATGAGTAAACTCGTCGAGATCAAAGAGCGGGAACACTTGGATAAGATTGAGGATATCAAGGGAGAACAGAAGGAAATTGCGTGGGGTTCCCAAATACGTTCTTATGTATTTATGCCCTACACACTGGTCAAAGATCACCGTACAGGTTATGAAAGCGGCAACATCAACGCGGTGATGGACGGAGATTTAGACGGGTTCATCAATGCCTATCTGAAAGCACAGAGCCTGGGCGCACTCTCCGAAAACATCGAATAACAGGAGGCCGTAAGGTGAATTTTCTTCGATCCAAACTGGATGCCCTAAAGCGCAATCATTTTCTGAAAAATGTCGCGGTGCTGTCGGGCGGCACCGCGATTGCCCAGGTATTACTGCCGTTCATCTTTATGCCAATACTTGGGCGTCTCTATGGTCCCGAACCAAAAGGAATTTACAGCACCTATGTTGTGATTACCAATATTACGCAGCAAATTGCCTGTTTCCGCTATGACTATGCGATTGTTGTCGCTGACGACGACGATGAAGCAGGCGGGACTTTTGTCCTCAGCGCAGTATTGGCAATCCTTTTTTCTGCCGTCTTGGCCCTGGTCATGTGGCCTTTCACCGCGCAGCTTGCCGGCCTTTTTAATTTAGATCAGTCCGGCGCTGAAAACACGCTTTGGATGGTCCCACTTACTACTTTAGTCTGCGGACTCACCACTGCTTTAAACTATTTTAACGTTCGTCATGAAAAATATAGGGTCATTTCAGGTGCCAATATTATCCGCGTATGTGTGATGCTTGCCACCCAGATCACCCTCGGGTATTTGGGTGCTGAATACTGGGGAATGATTATCGGGCAATTCCTGTCTTATTTCTTTGGGAATTTCCGCATGGTCATGACTCTGAAAGGGCGCATTCACCGGTATATGTTCCAGCCCGCGTTCCTGAAAAAAATCGCAAAAAAGAATATTGCTTATCCCAAATACATGCTTCCGAGCGCTATGGCCAACAGTCTTTCCCTGAGCATGATGGGCTTGGTGATTCCCGCGAATTTTGGCCAGACCCTCAACGGCTATTACGGGCAGATCAATACCCTTTTGGGACAACCTTTGGTTTTGGTTTCCAATTCGGTTTCTCAGGTCTTCCTCAAAGGCGCGGCTGTGGACAAGCATAACGGTGAAAAGCTCAGCAAGGTATTCCACACCGTTACAAAATGGCTGGCAATTTTATCGATCCTGGGATTCGGCGCGATTCTGTTGTGGGGCGACCCGCTGATCCCCTGGTTCCTGGGAGAAGATTGGGCGTTGATTCCCGAGTATTTAAAATATCTTGTTCCTCTGTTTATGGTACGTTTTGTCGTGACCCCGTTGACCAGCAGTGCAATTGCCTTGGGCAAGCAAAAAGCTTCTATGATCTGGCAATTCTGCCTCCTCGCTACGGTCACGATTCCGTCCTTGTTAGCTTTTGTTACACCAATGTCATTCGAGCAATATCTGTTGGCAGCATCTCTGCCGATGGCCTGCGCATACTTGGTCTTTTATGCTTTCTGCAATAAGATCGTCAAAGATGCGCATTGACCCCATTTTAGGAAAGGAAACATAGCATGGAAAAAAAAGACAGGAATCCGCTGGCTTCCCTGAAAAGAGCCAGGGAATATTTCACCGGAAATAAACCTTTTACCGTTACGCTAGTGCTTCTGATTGTTGCCGTGGCCTGGCTTGGCGTCCGTATTTATCAAGATGTCCAAGGGGAAATCAAAGACCAGTTAAATGTCTATGAAGACGCTGTCCCCGTAGAATTTGAGGATCCGGTCTTTGAACGCGAAATCCGGAAAGTACTCAATAAGGAAACGGGCACGCTGTATGATACCGATCTTGAGACGATTGGAAAGTTAGTTATCCAAAATGAAAATATTGAAAGCGTAGATGAGCTCTCTTATTTCACGGGGTTACGTTATTTGGAAATCTCTTCTGCAAGTATCAGCGACGTATCCTCTATTGGAGAATTGGATCGGTTAACCACTCTCATTCTTTCTGATAACGACATCAAAGATATTTCTGCGCTCGCCGGGTGCAAATCTTTGCAGAAACTTGATCTTTCCCGAAATCTTATTATGGATATGTCCCCTTTGTATGGCCTCAAAAATCTGATTGATCTTAATCTATCCAACAATTCCATCAGTCACGTTTCCGAAGAGATTCATAATCTGATTAATCTCAAATTGCTGAACATGTCTCAAAACCGCATCAGTGATATGAGCGCCTTTTCCGGGATGTCCGGTCTGAACACCCTCTACCTGACTTCCAATAAAATTTCCACCGTAATTCCTCTGATGGACATGGACGGTCTGGTAGAATATTCTCTGGAAGGCAACTCGATTCAGAAAATCGACTCTCTTGGAGAAATGCCGGTCCTGGAACGGCTGAGTGTTGGGTCTAACAGTCTCACAGACATAGACTTTGCTCCGCAATATCCCTGGCTGCTGGAACTTACGATCAGCAATAATGATATTACTTCTCTGGAACCGCTGCGCGAAAATACGGAGTTGCAGGTCCTGAAAATGCAGGCAACTATGGTAACCGATGTTTCCCCGCTGGCCGAACTCGAGGATTTCCATTCCATTTATATGGACGAAGAAATCGACCGCGATCAAATCCGGTTTATGAAAAAAGAAAACGGCTGGCAGTTCAGGAATGGTGATACTTTGACCAAAACCTATATCCTGAATGATATCTATGGTTTCAGCGAGGATGATGAAACATGACCGGGGTTAAGATCGCCGTAGTCGTCATCGGGCTGGTCATTTCCCTGTTTCTCTTCCGCAAGGCCGCCGGGACGCTTCATATCGGCAAAATCAACATGATTTCCTATACGATGTACCTGTTTATCCTCCAAACTTATCTGGGCGCTTCCATGATGTATCTGGGGGATCTCAATCACTACACCATGAAATATATCATGGATTCCAGCAAGTATGATATCACCTTCTACTGCGTGCTTCTCACTGCGATCCTCTTCCCGCTTTCCACTTTCCTGATGTTTCGGATTTTCCGCATCGACATCCGGGAAAGGTATCGGGAATTTTTGGAAAAACCTGTGGAAATCAAGTCGGAAAATGTGATGTTCTGGTTGATTTCTGCCGGAGGTTTCGTCTGCTGTGTTGTTCTCCTGATCTATATCCTCAAAATCGGCTATTTCCCATTGCTCCGCCTCCTGCGCGCTCCGGAAGGCTTCGATTTTGGTGTAGAACGCCAGCGCATCAGCAGTATCGTTATTATCAACAGCTATGTGACCAATATCATTATTGGTCTTGGAATCCCGCTGCTCTCCTATATGGCGTTTGCCTACGCCCTCGTATTGAAACGGAAATTTTGGTGGTGGGCTCTTTCCTTTGTCCTCATTGGTTCCTCCATCGTCTCCGTTACCATGGATTTCGAAAAATCCCCTGTTGTATTCTATCTGTTCGTCCTTTTGCTCATCATCATGTATGTCCGCGGCGGACTGAAGACCCCTACGGTCGTCCTTTTCGGCGTTGCCGCCGCGATGGTCATTGTTTTCATCTATGTCCAACAGGGATACGATTTTTCTTCCAGCAGCAACTTTTATAATGGGCCTGTCGGCCGTACTCTCTTCACTCAGGTTGGAACCCTTGCCATGCATTTCGATCTTTTCCCTGCGGTATTCCCCTTCCTTTGGGGCCGCAGCCTTTCTCCTACTGCGATGGCGTTGTTTGGCGTCGAAGGCTCTTATGTGCGTTCTGCCAAATTGGTCATGGACTATTATGGTTCCGAGAAAGTTTACGATGGTACCGGCGGCGTGATGAACGCTCTCTTTATTGGCGAAGCTTATGCCAATTTCGGTTATGTCGGCATGATTCTTTCCATTATTTATATGGGGATTCTCTTTGGTTTGCTTCTCTATCTGTTCACCCGTATCCGCAAGAATCCCTATAACCTTGGGATTATCGCACTGCTTACCAGCCGTCTGGCCCAGGCAACACAAGGCGGATTTACTGATTTCATTTATAATTTCCAGACAATCCTTCTGCTCCTGCTGATCCCCTTAGGACATTTTGCCCCTATTGTATGGAACAAATGGATCAAGCCGCGCTTGAGGCTTGGAAAAAAATCTGCATCTGCAAACAACCACGAAAAGCAAAAGGCGGGAGAACCATGAAACTGCTCTATATCACCTATATCGATTTCGGCGATTTCAAATCCGGCTCGTCGGTACGCCCGCAAATGATGTATCAGGCATTCCAGGAATTGGGCTGCGAAATCAAACTTCTTCAGACACAACAGAACAAGCGGAACGAACGCCGTAATGCGGTTGCGGAAATCAACGCCTGGCTGGATGCCGGAAACCGTCCCGATTTCTGTTATGTAGAAAGTCCTTCCGGACCTATATTTCAGGCGTGCGATAGAAAATTATTAAAACGGTTGCATCGTTTAGGCATCCCCACTGGTTACTTTCTGAGGGATGCCGCTTACAAATTTGATGAAGTATTTATTACCGGTAAAAAGTCCTTCAAACAACGGGTCATTGCTTGGATGTCTGAACGGGATGTCCGTTTTCTGGCAAAATATCCGGATCTCATTTATCTGCCTACGGAAAGCATGGCAAAATATTTTCCTTTTCAGCATGTCAAACCGCTTCTTCCCGGCTGTGCGGGACGGCTTTCTGACCGCAGAGGAAACCCATTAGGTCGGCGCTGCATCTATGTTGGCGGGGTTTCCAAGCGCTATGGGACCAGCTTGCTTCTGCAAGCATTCCAGAAACTCAACGCAGGAGGGGACGAATATCCTTTGACGCTCGTTTGCCGGGAAGCGGCGCTTCCCCTGATCGGAGAGGAATATCGCAACCAGCCTTGGCTTCACATTGTACATGCTTCTGGAAAAGACGCATTAAAGGCTCTTTATGATCGTGCAGATCTCGCCTTATACCCTGTGGAAAAAAATGTATACAATGATTTTGCTTTTTCTGTGAAACTGATGGAGTATCTGGAATTTGGCCTTCCCGTAGTAACGGTAGATTGTGAAGAAGCTGCAAAATTTACACGTACTTACGGAACTGGTCTTGTCAGTCGCAATGATCCGGATGATTTTGCAGCCAAAGTCCGTGAAATTCTTTCCGATCCGCAAGCCTACCAAAAATATCTTGAAGCAGTCTACAACGCTTTAGACGGCAATTTATGGAGCGACCGGGCACGGCAGGTCATTCAAGATCTGGGGAGGAATTCCAAGTGAAAATTGCATTTATTTCTGCCGCACAATCTGTTCACACAGTAAAATGGGTCAACGCATTGGCGGACCGAGGCCACACCGTCCGCTTATATTCCTTGCCGAACCATTTCAACAAGCAGGGCAGCCTCGACGCCAGGATTCAGGTGGTGTATTTGAGGGTTCCCGGATTTAAAAGATATTTTCTAAACGCCTTGCAGTTACGCCGGGATCTAAAAAAATTCTCACCGGATATTATTAACGCACATTACGCCAGCGGTTACGGCACATTAGCACGGTTTTGCGGCATGCATCCCTTGCTTCTTTCCGTTTGGGGCAGCGATGTTTATGAATTCCCTTTGAAAGGAAACATGCAGAAAAATCTTGTTGATAAAAATTTGGAAAAAGCCGATGCAGTTGCTTCTACCAGCCATGTCATGGCTGAGCAAGTCCGGCGGGTATTCCAATATCAAAAACCGATTTTTATCACGCCCTTTGGTGTGGACTGCAATCTCTTTTCTCCAAAGAATCAACCGAAAAAAGAAGGTTTTTGCGTCGGGATTGTTAAGGCGCTCGAAGATTGTTACGGCATTGAATATCTGATCGAAGCTTTTGCCATTGCAGTGAAAAAGCTTCCTGCCAGTCTTTCCCCGCGTTTGGAAATCTACGGCAAAGGAAGCCGTCAGGAATATCTCCAACAGTTGATCGATCAAAAAGGTCTGTCGGCACAAGCCAAGCTTTGTGGCGCAATCCCCAATACAGAGGTCCCTTATGCGATCAGCCAAATGGATGTATTTTGCCTGTCCAGTGTTTCCGAGAGTTTTGGTGTCTCTGCGGTTGAAGCTATGGCTTGCTGTGTCCCTGTCATCGCTACCAATGCTGACGGATTCCGTGAAGTTGTCGACGACGGCGTTACCGGTTATCTGGTTCCTGCACGCGATCCAGTTGCTATGGCCGACCGTATTTGTGAACTTGCGTTGAATCCCGAACTCCGTGAGCATTTTGGTCAGAACGGTCGGGAACGTGTTCTCTCCTTGTATGATTTTTCAAAAAATGTGGACAGTATGGAGGAATACTACCAGCGTACCATCGAGCTGGCGAAAAAGGGGCATAAAAATTGATTCTCA
Organism: uncultured Clostridia bacterium; assembly: GCA_944381295.1. GTDB lineage: Bacteria > Bacillota > Clostridia > Oscillospirales > Acutalibacteraceae > CALWKP01. Next base: position 6,570 of record CALWKP010000127.1, read on the forward strand.
AAAATTCCTCTCTGAATATGCTAAACAGGAAAATTCTTTAAGAATAATTTTGACCTCTTTTTAACTTTTATCGAAAAGGGGCTGATGCAAAAGGAAAATGCAATCGCAAATTGCACAAAGAATCTCCCTAAAACAAAACAATCCGGGGCCTTTAAAAGCGTTTTTGCGCTTAAAAAGGTTCCGGATTTTCTGTACCTTTTTTCTGATGAGCTATTTTGCAGCAGCCCCTTTTCGATATTTATTCATTTTTTTGAAGCCGTTTTTGCTGCCGGACATCTTTTCCGCAAAACAAGAGTCTGGTATAACTCCCGATGATCCGGGAAGTCAGACGTTCCGAATATCTTTTTTGCAATTCCATGTAGGAAAGATTTGTGCTGATGATTGTCGGCTTTTGGACCATCAAACGCGTATTTATCACATTATAAATCGCTGCATCTACAAACGAAGTGGAAAACTCTGTCCCTAAATCATCTAAAATCAGCAGATCGCATGACAAAAGCAATTGATTGGTGTCACCTTCTACCGGTTCTCTTCCAAACCGTTCCCGTTCCAGGCTTGTAGCCAGGTTCTGTGTAGAACCATAAATTACGCCAAAGCCTTTCTGGATCGCTTCGTTTGCAATCGCCAGGGACAGATGTGTTTTCCCCAATCCAGTGCCGCCCTGCATAATCAAGCTAGGAGATGACAACGAAAAGCCTTTTGCATAGTCCTGGCAATATTTTAACACCCGCTGCATCTGTGTTTTGGGCGGTATCCCGCCATCGCGTTCTGCTTCTTCCGGATAATACCGCAAAGAAAAAGTATCAAATGTACACAAAGAAAGCGGCGTCATTGCATTCAGCCTTCGATATGCTTCCTTTTTTAACAATGTTTTCAAACACGAACACATTTTACCGTCAATATATCCGGTATCTTCACATTTCTCACAACGATAATGTGGCTCTAAATAATCTTCCGGCAATCCAGCTTCTCTCAACATTCCATGGTACTCTGCTTGTAATTCCAGATTTCTATCTCGCAGAACAGCCAGTTGTCCCGCTGCATCGGCTCCCGACAGCACAGCCTTTGCCGCTTTTACCGCCGTTGATGATAACTCCCGTTCGATTTCCTGCGCCCGTGGGTACAATAAATAAAATTGAGCCTTTTTCTCTGCTAGTGCCTGTTCTTCCCGCAATCTTCTATCAGTCAACAGCGCCATCGCGGCATCATAGATCTCTCGGCTATATGCCATGAACCGAAATCACTCCTTCGTCAAGCGCATAAGCTCTTCCTGGCTCCACCGCTCATACTCATCTAAATCGTATGTTGGCCGCCGTTTCTCTTCCTGCGCCGCATTCTTTTCTTCCATCTCTTTCGCTGCAGCTTCCGGGGTGTGTATCCCTTCTTTATGCCACCGTTCCAAAATCCGGTTCATATAGCTCAGGCTCATTTTTCCCGTCGCATTTACACAGCGTTCATAAGCTTCTCGAATCATTGTGGTACTATAGTTCCATTCCAAGATCCAACGATTTGCATATTGCTCTTCCCTTGCGCTCGGGGAACGTTTTTCAATTCCCAATACCTGTTGGATCGACTGCCATGCTGCCGCAATTTCATCCAACTTTCTTAACTTTTCCTCTACTTTTTGATGGGTATCAATATTTTCATTCGACCAATTTCTGCCCACTGCTTCAATATAGCTTGTACTATCTTTTCCGCGACCCTTGACATATTGCAGCAACATCAGAATCACATCTGCCGGAAGTCCATAATCGTCATGCAACAACAGAAGCGTGGAAGATAATCCTGGCGAAATCGGACGTCCTAATATTTGCTGTGCCTCCTGCATCAGAAAAGCAATTTCTTCTGACTGGCTGATACGTTCCGCTATAAAAACTCCATCCGGCTTGGGAATACGCTTGGGTCCAACATGTTTTTCCGTCTCTACCGCTGCTGGAATCACTGGTTCTGGTATTTTTTCTTCCACAATGTTCTCACGGATATCCGCTGGTGTAATTGTTTCAGTTACAGTATTTTCCGCAATCATTCCTGTTTCTTTCCAATACGCCATTGCATCCTTAATGTCAGCACAATTCGCCCCTAAAGCACGCGAAATATCCTCTATCGAAAAAGGTTCTCCTGCATGACGAAGGACCCAAAGCAAAACTTTTAACTGCAAAGCTCCGGCAAGCTTAATATGTTGGTCCACCAAAGAGCTTGGTACAGCAAAAACGGAATTCCAAGCCCCCAGGTTTATGGAAAAACTCATAAGTAAAACACCTCAAAAATATGAAATCGACCAATACTGTTAAATAAAGAAAGTACAAACTATGTATACGCATCGCATTACAATACTCTCTCAGCTTGCAGACACCTTCGATTTCCGGACCTGCGGTCGGCACGTCACGC